>CAUBWQ010000023.1 GCA_958439775.1 uncultured Collinsella sp.
TGGTGCACAGCACAAAGATCACGTGCGCCGGCGGCTCCTCAAGCGTCTTGAGCAGCGCGTTGAACGCCGCCGTCGAGAGCATGTGGACCTCGTCGATGATATAGATCTTGTACTTGCCGCGCACCGGGGCAAAGTTGACGGAGTTGATGATCTCCTCGCGCACATTGTCCACGCCCGTGCGGCTTGCGGCATCGAGCTCGTAGACATCCGGATGGCTGCCCTCGGCAATGAGCTCGCACTCCTCGCAAGTACCGTCGGGCATGCAGCCGCTTGCACCCTCGGCGCGCGCTGCCTCGGCATTACGGCACAGCAGTGCCTTGGCCAGAATGCGCGCCATGGTGGTCTTGCCCGTGCCGCGCGGTCCACAGAACAGATAGGCGTGGGACAGGCGCCCCTCGGTGATGGCGTGTTCGAGCGTCGAGACGATATGCTGCTGGCCCACCACGGAGTCGAAGGTGAGCGGGCGATACTTTCGGTACAACGATTCCATGGGTGCTCCCCCGGGTATACTGAGACTTGTTGCCGCGACGGCCATGCGGTCGCACGGCATACTGCATTCATAATAACCCGTACGGCGAGCCCGCCGCGATAGGAGTCTAAAGAGCATGGCAGACGCAGAGAGCAACCTCGTTCCCTCCGAAGCAGCCGACCAGGTCGAGGTCGCGCTCGAGGAGCAGGCCGCAGCCGACGACGGCATCCTGTACCTCAACGAGTACCAGTACGAAAACGACCTGGTCACCGACTTCGCCCGCCTGGTCGCCTCGCCCAGGCGTCGCGGCTCGCTGTATGTCGCCGCGGCAATTGCCGCGCTCATCGGCATCGGCATGTTGGTGGCCGGCGGCAACTGGATCAAGTTTGGCGTCGTCCTGATCGTATTCGGCGCTTTTTTGGCCTGGTGGAGCAAAAACCTGCACCACACCCTCGCCCGCGACTTTA
The DNA here is from genome assembly GCA_958439775.1 of uncultured Collinsella sp. Taxonomy (GTDB): domain Bacteria; phylum Actinomycetota; class Coriobacteriia; order Coriobacteriales; family Coriobacteriaceae; genus Collinsella. Next base: position 937 of record CAUBWQ010000023.1, read on the forward strand.
TCGACGCCGTCGAGGCCGACGAGTCCATGGGTGGCCGCTATCGCCGCGTCGCCGCCAACGAGGACGGCCTGATGGTTTGGGGCAAGAGCGGCAAGTCGCAGTTCTTCCCGTTTGAAAAGCTCGACCACGTGCTCGACGGCGAGCGCATCTTTGTGGCCATGTTCGCCGACCAGGGCGTGACGATTCCCAAGGACACCTTCGTCCGTGGCGATGCCGAGCAGTTCGGTCCCTTCCTCAAGGCCCGCATCAACAAAAAACTCCGCATCGAGACCAAGAAGAAGAAAATGAAGGCCGAGAAGGCCGCCGCCGAGGCCAAGCAGGGCGACAAGCCCCAGGAGACCAAGGGCAAGCAGCGCAAGCAGAAGAAGAACAAGAAGAAGCGCTAGGCCGGACGCAAGGTCCAGACCCCAGACGGAGCTTAAATTGAATGTCGCCCACCTGCGCGTGCTACACTAGCAGCATCTATGCCACCGCGAACGGCTCGGCTCAGCGCCCGCCACTCGCAAACGAACTTTAAACGCACGAGGGTTGGCCATGCCGCTTTTCTCGCAACATACCGCCCGGTTCTCGCCGGACGTTCCTTTGGAGGGCACCAGCTCTCGCGAGCTGCTCAAGCGGTACCAGCCGCTCGAGACACTTGCGACCGGCGGTTTTGGCTCCATCGAGATCTGCCGCGACACGCACCTGCGCCGCCGCGTCGCCATTAAGCGCATCCCCCTTATTAACGGTGTCGGCATGCCCGCCAGCGACATCATGGATGTCCTGCGCGAGGCGCACACTGCCGCCATGCTTCAACATCCCAACATCGTGCAGGTCATCGACTTTACGCACGACACAGCCTATGCCTACCTAGTTATGGAATATGTCGATGGCATGTCGCTGGCCGAGTTTTTGCACCGCGTGGACGGTCACTCACTTACCTTTGACGAGGCCGCGGCCATTGCCGATGCCCTAGGCCAGGCGCTCACCTTCGCCCATAGTAATGGCGTACTCCACCTGGACATTAAGCCCGCCAACGTGCTCATCGACCACTCGGGCAATGTAAAGCTCACCGACTTTGGCATGGCGCGACTGTCGTCCGCCGGTGGCTTTGGCGGCTCGCGCGGCGGCACCATCGGCTACATGCCGCCCGAGCAGCTCGATATCGAGACCGGCACGGTCGATGAGCGCGCCGATGTCTTTGCCCTCGCCTGTGTAATCTATGAGGGCCTGTGCGGCAGCGCTCCCTTTATGGCGGCCACGCCCGCCGACTCGCTCGACCGCATCATCGGCGGCGCCACCTATCCCAGCGAGCTGATACCACACTTTCCCCCGGGAGCCGAGGCCGCGCTCATGAGCGCGCTCTCCCCCATGCCGCAGGACCGCCCCAGCAGCGTCGAGACATTTTGCGACCAGCTCCTTGCCGGTCTGGGCAGCGTGCGCGAAGGCCGTCGCAGCCTGGAGCAAATGGTTGGCGAGCTTTCGGATGACGAGCAGGAGCTCGACGATATCGAGCCGTCGCACTACGAGGACGACGCCATCGAGGTCGACCCCGCACTCGGCTGGGCGGGCACGCGCTGGAGCCATGCGCGCGACTACACCATGCGCGCTATCTCGGCGCTAACGTGCGGCACCTTTAGCTTTTTGCTGATGCAAACGGCCGGGGTCGCGGCGCTTCCCGGCCTGGTCATTGCGGCCATCGCGATCGGCGCGGCGGCTGGCCTGGCCCCCCAGATTGGCTCGGCCATCTCGGCTGTGGGCTTTTTGGTGCTCATGGCCAACGCCACCATGCAGGCACAGGGCATCCTGTCGATGCTGCCCGTCGCGGTGATCTTTGCCGCCGCCATGTCCGGTTGGTGGATCGCCTGGGGTCGCACCGAGGCTGCCGCGAGCGCCGCGCTCACCTGTGCACTCGCGCTTGGCTGTCTGACCGGCAATACCTTCCTGGCAGCTGGGGTCGCCGCCGGCGTCGCGTCATTTTGGCTCGGCCCGGCAAGCGCCGCCGCGGCAACGGGCATGGGCGCGCTTTTTGCCCGTCTGGCCACGGTCGCGCTTTCAGCCGGAGGCGTGCTGGGGCTCGGTAACGTTGCCGCAGCGCTGGGAGACCCGCTCCTTTGGGCTGCCTTTGTGCTGGTCGCGGCAACTGCCGCGGCGTCATCTGCGCTGCTCAATGCCCATGCCAAGCGTGCCGATCAGGGCTCAAACCTTGCCGCAATCGCCGCCATCGCTGTCACCGGCATCGGCTGCGCAGCGGCGTCCTGTCTTGCACACCATATGGAAATTGCCAGCCTTGCAGCCGCGGTCATCGCCAAGGCGGCGGTTGCGGGAATCCTATCCTCTATAATCGTTGGGATATGCCTATATTTGCTCGGATACCAAAGAACCTATACGGAGAGTGATCTTTCGTGAACTTCCTGAACATCTTCGAGGACCACGTGGCCGGCATCTTCGGTGCCACCCGTGCCCCGTTCTCCTTTAAGAAGCTTGCCAAGCAGGCCGCTCGCGACATGGAGGATCAGACTCTGGTGATTAACGGCGTCAACACGGCGCCGGCACTCTATACCATCCTTATCGCCGCCGACGACGATCCCATGCTCGCCCCGTTCTACCCCGAGCTTTCGCGCGAGGTCCGCGAGTTTGTGAAGGCGCAGGCCGAAAAGCGCCGCTATGTCTTTGTCGGCGAGCCCCTCGTGCGCTTTATGATCGATCCGCAGCTGCGCGCCGGCAAGTTCTCGGTCTTTGCCGAGAACGTCGATGCCCCCACGCTCGGCCGCCTGTACGAAGAAGAGCGCGCCTATCAAAACGGCCTGGGCCAGAACAACTCCGCGGCAAGCCGTGCCGCCAGCGCCCCGCGCGCCGGCCAGCAGCAGTTTGCTGCCCCGCAGCAGCAGCGCCCCGCCGCCATGCCCCAGCAGCAGCCGACGCCTCGCGCCGCCGCTCCCGACCCGCTTGCCGTGGCAGACCCCTTCGCGCCTAGCGTCCCCGACCCCGCCGCCGCACCCATCCCGGTGCCTCAGACCGTCTCGCGCGACGCGCTTGCCGGCATGGGCGGAGCCGCCGCGACCGGTGCCGCCGTGGGCCTAGGCGCCGCAGCCGGCATCGCCTCCAACATGGCGAGCACTCGCGCCCCGCAGCGCCCGCTCGCCCAGCTCGTCGACGTCGTGAGCGGCGAGAGCCATAGCATCACCTCCGCACAGGTGACCATCGGTCGCGAGCGCTCAGTTTCCGACATTGCCCTGCGCGACCCCAACGTGTCGCGCCGCCACGCCCAGCTCACCTTTACGGGCTCGGATTGGTCGATCGAGGACCTCAATTCCACCAACGGCACGCTCGTCAACAACCGCCGCATTACGCGCTGCCCGCTGCGCAACGGCGATCTGCTGACGTTTGGCCTGAGCACCTTTGAATTTAGGGGATAGTCGCTTATGAACATCGATATCGTCCTTTTTGCAGGCCGCATCGTCCTGGTCGCCCTGCTCTATATCTTCTTGTTCGCCGTCATGAAGACCGGCGTGGGACTTGTGCGTGGACAGCGCCGCGACTCGGCTATCTGGACGATCGATGTGGACAAGGGTCCGCGCGGTATCCGCGGCATTCACGTAGACATGCTCGGCCCCGTCATCGTCGGTCGCTCGCCATCTTCGGACATCTGCATCAACGAACCGTTCGTTTCGGCCTCGCACGCGCGCTTTTCGCTGCAGGGCCCGGCGCTCATCATCGAGGACCTCAACTCACTTAACGGCACGCTCGTCAACGGCCGCCAGCTCGTGGAGCCCGCGACGCTGCGTGAGGGCGACGAAGTCCAGATTGGCGACGTGGTCATGAAGGTGAACCGTCGATGATCGACGAGGAGAACAAGTCCGCAATTATGACCGAGGCACCGGCTGCCGCCACAGCCACGCCGGCCCACGCCGCTCCGGCGGGCTCCGCACCCGTGGAACCCGAGGACACCGTGTTCTCCCTGCCTCTTTCGCATGTAACGCATGATATTTCGGATCTCGCCGATAACGAGGACGAAGAGGATGCCGTAGCGGCGCCCATCGGCGCACATGCTGCGGAACAGCCCACAGCGCCCGAAGCAACCCCGGCGCCGGCTCACTTTGCAGAGCCCGTCGCCGCGGCAATCAACGAGAGCGCTGCGGTGTTTGCGGCACCCGAGCCCGCCGCGCCGGCGTTTACGCCGGCGCCCGAGGCAGGGCCATCCCCCGAGGACGGCCCTGCGCCCGCAAGCGAGTCCGATGCCGTGGCCGAGCCCGCCGCCCAGTCGCAAAGCACGCCCGCGCCGTCGCACTTTTCGACGCCCGAGCCTATAGACGTCAGCCCGCAAGACGACGAGTCGACCGCCCGCGTGTCCGAGGAGCCCGGCTCCCCGGACACCGGCGATTCTGAATCAAACGCCGAGACCGACACCGTCTCTCCCGGTGACACCGCCGAGATCGACGTTGCCGCCGTTGAGGCCAAGCTCAAAGACCCCGGCTCGACCATGAGCTTTGAGCCCCTGACCGAGGAGCGCATCGAGACTGACTCGACCTATGATGCCGGCACCACCACACAACTCATGTGGGGCGCCCGCTCCGACGTTGGCTGCGTGCGCCCGCACAATGAGGATTCCTACCTGGTGCAGTCGCCGCTCTTTTGCGTATGCGACGGCATGGGCGGTCACGCCGCCGGCGAGGTAGCCTCTTCCATCGCCGTCGAGACTATTGCCAAGACGGCCCCGCAGTCCGCCGACGCAGCACGCCTGGCCGCAGCCGTCGAGGCAGCCAACGCCGCCGTAATCGAGGCGGCCATGAACGGCCTGGGTAAGCCCGGCATGGGCTGCACAGCCACCTGCGCCTATATCGAAAACGACACGCTCGCCATCGCCCACGTGGGTGATTCTCGCGCCTACCTGCTCCACGAGGGCACGCTCATCCGCGTGACCCGCGACCACTCCTATGTGGAAGAGCTCGTGGACGCCGGCGAGATTACGGCAGACGAGGCTCGCGTCCACCCCAACCGTTCGGTCATCACCCGTGCACTGGGCTCGGACCCCGCCATGTATGCCGACCACTTCACTCTGCATATCGAGGAAGGCGACCGCCTGATCCTGTGCTCCGACGGCCTTTCGAGCATGATTCCCGATAGCGATATCGAGAACATCGCCACGCAGTCCTCAACCGCGCAAATCTGCGTCGACAACCTAGTGGACGCGGCGCTTGCCGCCGGCGGCCACGACAACGTGACCGTAGTAGTCGTTGACCTGGTTGACGATGGCGTTATGCGCGAGGCGCAACGCGTGCGTCGCCGCAACATTACTATCGCCGCCATCCTGGCCCTCGTCTTTGTGCTGGCAGCTGGCATCTGGGCCTACACGGGTGTCACCGGCTCGTACTACCTGGGTACCTACCAGGGCAATGTCGCCGTCTGGCGCGGCCTGCCCGGCAAGCCGCTCGGACTCAAGCTCCACTGGCTCGAAAGCGAAACCAGCATTAAGCTGTCCGATCTGCCCGAAGACACGCAAAACCGCCTCAAGGCTGGCATTCCGCAAACAAGTGTCGACGATGCGCAGGACACGATATCCAAGTACCGCCACCAGATCGACGAGGAGCAGACCCGCCAGGTGATCGACGCGCAAGCGATTCGCGACAACACCAATCAGGGATCGACCTCCGAATCAGATTCCGAGAAAACCGCCGAACAGTCCGCCGAGGCCGAAGCCTCCGATAAGAATTAGAAAGGGAGTGCCGCTTATGAGTCGCCGCAACACCGAGCTGCTCTTGCTCATCGCCTCGGCGTTCCCCGTCATCCTGCTGTATGCGATGTACGTGCTCACCGCGGGCGCCGCCATCTCCTTTGAGACGCTCGCCGTGCCGATCGGCCTCTTTGCCGCCTTTGCCGCGGCCCACATTGCCGTGCGCATCTTGGCGCCCGGTGCCGACCCCGCCATCCTGCCCATCGTATTTATACTTTCGGGCATCGGCATCACGTTCGTGACGCGTCTCGCCCCCGCTCTCGCCATCTCACAGCTCATCATCCTGTTTGTCTCGGTGGCGCTCATGGTGGGAACGCTTGCACTGGTCAAAAACCTCGACGTGGTCATGCGCTACAAGTACACCTTTGGCATTATCGGCATCATTCTGCTGATGCTGCCTATCTTTATCGGCACCACGATCTCGGGCTCCAAGCTGTGGATTCGCATCGCGGGCTTTACCATCCAGCCTGGCGAGTTCGCCAAGGTCTTTATCGTCCTGTTCTTGGCCGGCTACTTGGCCGAGAACCGCGAGTTGCTCTCCATCTCCAACCGCAAGATCCTGGGCTTTAAGATCCCTCGTCTGCGACTGCTGCTGCCGCTGTTTGCCGTGTGGGGTGTGTGCCTGCTCGTCGTCGTCTTCGTGCTGATGCTCTACGTTGCCACGGGACGATTCTCGTATGTCGTTATCGGTCTTGCGCTCTTGGCCGTTGGAGCCGTGGGCGCCTACAAGTTCCTGTCGCACGTTCAGGTGCGTTTCCAGGTTTGGGTCGATCCGTTTAAGGACGCCCAGGGCCAGGGCTACCAGATCGTCCAGTCGCTCTTCTCGCTTGCCGATGGCGGTCTGGTCGGTGTTGGCATCGGCAACGGCATGGCCAACAACATCCCTGTCGTCGAGTCCGACTTTATCTTCTCGGCTATCGGCGAGGAGATGGGCCTTTTGGGCGGCGGCGCCGTGCTCATCCTGTTTATGCTCTTTGCCGTTCGCGGCCTGACCACAGCTGCCCGCGCAAAGTCCGACCTTGCCGCCTTTAGTGCCACGGGCCTTACGGCAGCCATCAGCTTCCAGGCCTTTTTGATCGTAGGCGGCGTTACCCGCCTGATCCCGCTGACCGGCGTCACCCTGCCCTTTATGAGCCAGGGCGGCTCCTCGCTGCTGGCAAGCTTTATCATCGTCGCGCTCCTGCTGCGCGCTGGTGACGAGGCGACCGGACGCGAGGCAGAACTTACCGGCACCGGCACCATGGCCGCCATCACCGATGATCAGGTCGCATCTGCCGCCGCCCCGACGGGCACGCGCTTTGCCACCTCGTCTTCCTACGGCAGCGGCAGCCATTCCATCGGCTCGCGTATGCGCCGTCGCCTGCTCGACACGCCTGAATCCGGTGTGCTCGGCCGCGTGGCGCTCGCCAACCGTCTAACCCGCGCGGTGCTCGCCTTTACGGCGCTGTTCGCCATCCTTATCGGCAACCTCACCTATGTCCAGGTCATCAAGGCCAAGGACTATCAGGACATGCCGACCAACAACCACACCATCGCCCGCTCCAAGTACATCCAGCGCGGCTCCATCATCACGTCCGACGGCGTGACGCTGGCCGAGTCGCTGCAGCAGGAGGACGGCACCTACGTACGCTCCTACCCCAACGGTAACCTGGCAGCACACGTGGTTGGCTACGTGAGCCAGCAGTATGGCACCACCGCCATCGAGAGCGTCATGAACGACACGCTCACCGGTTCTAAGGACTACTCCAGCTGGAACAACGCCATCGCGTCGCTCGCGGGCCAGACCCAGCCGGGCAACACCGCCAAGCTCACCATCGACTCGCGCATCCAGACGGCTGCCGAGCAGGCGCTCAAGGGCTTTAAGGGCGCTGTAGTGGTCATCGACCCGCGTACCGGCGCGGTGCTCGCATGTGCCAGCTCGCCCACCTACGACAACACCAACATCGATGCCCTGCTGCAGACGGGCGGCGGCGAGGACGGCTCCATGTACAATCGTGCCATGGACGCGCTGTACACGCCGGGCTCAACGTTTAAGGTCGTTACGCTTTCCGCGGCACTCGAGACCGGTACCGCCAGCCTTACCAGCACCTACCAGGCGCCCGGCTCCATGGACATCGGCAACGCACCGGTCACCAACTATGCCAACGAGAGCTACGGCACCATCAGCCTGCAGCAGGCCTTTGCCGTGTCCTCCAACGTCGTCTTTGGCCAGGTGGCAAACGAAGTTGGCGCAAACACGCTCGTGCAGTTTGCCAACGCCTTTGGCTACGGCCAAAAGCTCGGCCAGGACCTGACCTCCGCGGCCTCCATCATGGCCGACCCGTCGCTCATGACCGAGTGGGAGACCGCCTGGGCCGGCGCCGGCCAGCCTGTCGGCATGGACCACACGCCCGGCCCGCAGACCACCGTCATGCAAAACGCCGTAATTGCCGCCGCCATCGCTAACAGCGGCGTGGTCATGGACCCGTACTTTGTAGCCCAGGTACTCGCCCCGGACGGAACCGTGGTCAAGACCACGCAGTCCCGCTCGCTGGGTCAGGCCGTCAGCTCCGCCACGGCCGACCAGGTCAAGCAGGCCATGCTTGCCGTCGTCCAGTCCGGCACCGGCACCGATGCCCAAATCCCCGGCGTCAAGGTCGCCGGCAAGACTGGCTCGGCCGAGATCGGCGGCACCAACGTCAACTCGATGTTCGTTGGCTTTGCACCTTACGATTCGCCCACAGTCGCTATCTCGGTGGCCTTAGAGGATTACGACAAGCATGACGTCAAGGCCGCCAAGATCGCCGGCATCGTCCTGACCGCGGCGCTTGCCGCACAGGGAGCGTGATGCCCATGATTGAATCGGACACCCGAGGCGCGCCGCGGCCTAAGGGTTAGCGGCAACGCGTCACACGGCCCCAGCGGCCACATCGTAGGTACTACACACATCGTTGAGCGAATAGTTATGTTAGGAGCAGGAATGGAACAGAGGGTCCTCGGGGGAAGATACCTCCTCAAGGATAAGGTGGGAACAGGCGGCATGGCGACCGTCTACCGTGCACAGGACCAGGTCCTCGACCGCACGGTAGCCGTCAAGATCATGCTGCCACAGTATGCTGGCGACGCAACCTTCGCCG
>CAUBWQ010000024.1 GCA_958439775.1 uncultured Collinsella sp.
GTGCCCGCGCTGGACGGTCTATTTGGAGTGTCCAACCTTCGGAAGCTTTGTGCGCCGAGGCAACGTTGGCTCCGCAGATTAAGGTGATACCTAGGCGGTCGCAAACGTTGAGAAGCGCGTCGCGCACCGATTCGGCGCGAAGGGAGCGCGGGTACAGCCGGCCTTCCTCGGAGGTTGTCATGATGCCCAGCGAGGAGAAGAAACCCATAAGCTCTTGTTCGGGCCGGGGGCCCATAACGGATTCAACGAATGCGGGGTGGTTATACCGCTGTGGATCAATCGATTCGTTGGAGAGGTTGCAGCGGCCGTTGCCGGTCGCAAGGAGCTTAAGGCCGCAGGCGACATCGCGCTCAACGATGCAGACGCTTTTGCCAGCGCGTGCGGCCGTAATGGCGGCGGCGAGGCCTGAAGCCCCGCCGCCGCTTACCAGGACGTCATAGAAGGCGCTCGTGTTCATTTAGGCCTCGTCGGTCTGGTGCGGGGTAATGGCCTCGACGGCAGAGACTGCCTTAGGCAACATGCCATCGGGCAGCGCGGTCTCGACCTCGCCCTTATCGCAGGCCTCGGCGAGTGCCGGATTAATGGGAAGCTGGCCCAAGATGTCGAGGTTATAGCGCTCTGCGACCTCGGGGAGCTTGCTCTTGCCAAAGACCTCGATCTTCTTGCCGCAGTCGGGGCACTCAATACAGCTCATGTTCTCGACAATGCCCAGAATGGGGACGTTCATCTTCTCGGCCATGTTGACCGCCTTGGCGACGATCATCGAGACCAGATCCTGCGGGCTCGTGACGATGACGATGCCGTCGACGGGCAGTGACTGGAAGACGGTGAGAGCGACGTCGCCTGTTCCCGGAGGCATGTCGACCAGCAGGTAGTCGATGGGGCCCCACGAGGTCTCGCTCCAGAACTGCCTAATGGCGCCTGCGATGACCGGACCGCGCCAAAGGACGGGGTCGGTCTCGTTTTGGAGCAGCAGGTTGGAGCTCATGACCTTGACGCCGTGCTCGGAGATTTCGGGCAGCATAAGGTTGCCAAGGGCATGGACGTGGCGTCCGCTCATACCGAACATCTTGGGGATAGAGGGACCGGTGATGTCGGCATCGAGGACGCCGACCTTGTGGCCGTGACGGGCAAGCTCGGTGGCGATGGCACCGGTGACAAACGACTTGCCGACACCGCCCTTGCCGGAAAGCACGGCGATGACGCGTTTGACCTCGGACAGCGTGTTCTCCTCAAATTGCGACGGCGACGTTTGTCCGCCGGCGGCCTGTGCATGCTCGCAACCCATGTATGACTCCTTTGTATATGTTGGGGCCGGGGCCCCGTGATGTGACACGAGCGTCATTGTACCCTCGTTTGCGAGCGGGAGTCATTTGCGATGCATTTGGGCCGAGCGCGCTTGCAATACGATGGGTCCAAGCGAATGGGCGGGCTTACTGAACTTTGCTGGCGAACTCGAGGTATTGCATGCGCTGCAGCTTGTCGATCGTCGAGGCGTATGGGCTGTCTTCAGATTCCAAGTCGTAGCGCAGCCCGTCGGCACCAAGGTAGCCGGCGACATTGATGGTGGGCACATCTGACCTTGTTGCAAGCAGAGCCTTTTGATAGTCGGTGAGCGGGGCGCCGATCTTATTAAGGGTAATGGCTGCAATCTCGTTTGCCCCGACGGTGTCGTAGACGTTGAGCTCGGTATTGCCGGCGATTTCATAGTTAGCCCAGACAAGATATGTCGACTGATAGATACGGAAAGCGTGGCTTGCCGTATCTTCCTGAGGGTACAGCTCGTCGTTGAGGGTCGTTGCGGCGCTCGGCTGATGGTCGCCAAAAAAGACAAGGACAACCGGTCTGCCGATATTGCGGAGCTCGTTGATAAAGTACTCGAGGTCCCGGTCGGATGCGTTGATGCAGGTAAGATAGGTGTTGAGCGCGCTATTGGCGCCCTCGCTGGCTCCCTCGACCCAATAGTTTGTCAGCTCCTCGGCGGGAACGGTGCCATAGTCGTAGCCGCCGTGATTTTGCATCGTGACGTCAAAGATGAACTGCGGGGCTTCGTCGGTTCTAAGCAGGTCGAGTATCTTGTCGTAGGTGGCGTAGTCGCATACGCCGGCATGGTAACAGGGCGCACCTTCGAAATCGCCGATTGAAAGAAAGTCTCCAAAGCCCAGCTGCTGATAGATTTTATCTCGATGGTAGTTGACGGGGTTTTGCGGGTGCATAGCGGTAGCGGTATACCCAAGCTCCTTAAGGTCCTTTGCCAGGCTGTTGACGCCATTCATCTGATATAGCTGATAGGGGATTTTGCCTAATCCGACAAAGGCCGTTGTCGCTCCGGTCAAAAATTCGAATTCGGAGTTCGCCGTTCCGCCACCGGCGACCGAAGCGAGCATGGTGCCGCGAACAAGTGTGTCGGGAAGCGAGTTGTAGAATGCGGGGCCGGTGTACCCGGCCGCCTGGAGCTGCTCAAAGCACGAAAGGTCGCTAAAACTCTCATTCATGACGGCAACAATCGTCGGCTTGATTTCATTGAACTGGGCAACGGCCGCCGCGCGCTGCTCGCTCGAGCCATACGTGCTGTCGTAGGTGGCGGCGAGCTCCTGCTCGATGCTCTGCGCCTCATCGGGCGTATAGTCTTCGGGCTTCTTAATGGGCAACTCGTTGACCATTTCGGTGAACGAAGTGATAAAACCCTGAGACGCATACGTGGTGATGGGCTGCCAACGGTCAAATCCAAAATTCAGCGCCTGCTCCAAGTCGATGCTGGAAAAGCCCGAGAGCCCCACAACGGTCACTAGCAGAAAAGCGCAGAGGTTAGCGGCGATTGCGGGGAAGACATGGGTGGGCGTACGGAGCTTTCTCGGTCGGATAAGCGAAAGAAGCCCTAGGGAAATCTCCAGCAGGGCTAGAGAGGTTACGATTCCGGCGGTAAAGGTAAACTCGTATCCCTCGCTCACTTCCATTGCGGTGCCAAGGGCCAAGATATCGCTTGGCAGGATGGCCTCGCCTTTAAACGTTATGACGAAGTGCTCGGCAATGCCAAGGATGCAACAGGCGACGGGCACGAGGGCCATGACGCCTCCATGACGCTGTCCCAGCAAATAAAGGGAGAGCAGAACCGTCGCGAGCAGCCCGACGGAAAACCCGAATGAGTTGGCGGGAATGCGATAGAACGTTTCGTTACAGGCAATTTCGAGTGAAACGAACGAGAGCGCTGAAACAGCGGCGATGACAAGGATGTCACGGCAAATACAGGCAACCGTTCCCGTCGCAAGATCGGTTTGGTCGATAAGTCCCGAAACCAAGGGTTCGACAAGAAGTATGACGGCGGCAGCACCGAGCGCCGAATAAGAAAGGACCCATAGGGAATTGTCCTCATTTACGAGCAATTGATTCGTAATCCATGCAGCTACCATGCCGAGCGGGATGAGGAGCGTCGCGCACCAAAAGACGCGGGCAATGGGCGGCTTTTCATTGTGTTTGATTGAAAAATATACGCGCACGACGACGGTGGCCACGATAAGGACGGCGATGAATATGGGCAGAATGGCCATGTCGCTCGAAGTGATTTCAAGGGGGATATCTTCGGTCATGGACGTTCCTCTGTTACGGCAAATTAAGTTCAGTATTAGATTACTGTAACCTTTCCACGGCATTTCGAGAAACAAAGCGCCCGATACGCAAAGCTAAAGGTCTGCGAATCTTGTATTACGAACATCTGTGCGCGTCGAGTGCGCTAAACTCATCGGCAGTATGATTCGATGCAATAGGAGGCAAGGAGCTTCCATGTCTGATTCTTCTATCGTTATTCGCGGCGCTCGTGAGCACAACCTCCGTGATATCGATGTTTCCATTCCGCGTGACCAACTCGTGGTCATTACCGGTCTTTCTGGCTCGGGCAAGAGCTCGCTGGCATTTGACACTATCTATGCCGAGGGCCAGCGCAGATACGTCGAGAGCCTTTCGAGCTATGCGCGCCAGTTCTTGGGCCAGATGGACAAACCCGACTTGGATTCAATCGACGGCCTTTCGCCGGCGGTGTCGATCGACCAAAAGACGACGTCTAAAAACCCTCGCTCGACGGTTGGCACCGTAACCGAGATTTATGACTATCTGCGCCTGCTGTTCGCCCGTGTGGGCACTCCGCACTGTCCCGAATGCGGCCGCGTCATTGAGCGCCAGACGACCGACCAGGTTGCCGACAAGGTCTTGGCGGCGGGGGAGGGTCGCCGCGCGTTTGTGCTGGCACCGGTGGTGCGCGGGCGAAAAGGCGAGTACACCAAACTGTTTGAGGACCTTCGCGCCGAGGGCTTTAGCCGCGTGCGTGTCGACGGCGAAGTGCGCTCGCTCGATGATCCGATCGATCTGGACAAGAAGTTCAAGCACGATATCGAGGTCGTGGTCGATCGCATCGTGATCCGTGAGAACTCTCTTGGCCGTATCGCCGAGTCTGTTGAGCAGGCGACCGCGCTGGCTCACGGCAATGTAAACGTGTACATGCTGCCCGATCGTGATGCTCCCGAGGGGACCGAGGGCGAGCTGCTGGAGTATTCGTTGGCCTTGGCGTGCCCGGAGCATGGACACTCCATTGACGATCTTCAGCCGCGTGATTTTTCGTTTAACGCTCCCTATGGCGCATGTCCTGAGTGCGACGGCCTGGGCTTTAAGAAAACCGTTGATGCCGAGGCGCTGATCGAGGACCCCTCGAAGTCCATTGCCGACGGAGTCTTTGGTAGCCTGTTTGGCAATTCGAACTACTATCCGCAGATTTTTGCTGCGGTCTGCAAACACTTTAAGGTGAGCACCGATACGCCGTGGGAGGACTTGCCCCCTCGCGTGCGTCGTGCATTCTTGGATGGCCTGGGCGATACGAAGATCTCGGTCGACTACCAAAAGCTCGACGGACGTCGCAGCCAGTGGGATACCAAGTTTTCGGGCGTTCGCAACATCCTGTACGAACGCTATACCGAGACGACGAACGAGAACACCAAGACGCGCCTGGAGAAGTACATTCGCGAGGAACCGTGCTCGAGCTGCCACGGCGCTCGTTTGCGCCCTGAGATGCTCGCCGTCACCGTGGGCGGCAAGTCCATTTACGAAGTTTGTTGCCTGTCGTGCCGTGAATCGCTCGAGTTTTTTGAGGGCCTGGAACTCACCGAGCGCCAACAGTTTATCGGCGGCCGTATCGTCAAGGAAATTCTGGAGCGCCTGCGTTTTCTGGTCGATGTTGGACTCGACTATCTGACGCTCGATCGTGCCTCGGCGACGCTTTCCGGTGGCGAGGCACAGCGTATTCGCCTGGCAACGCAGATCGGCGCGGGTCTCATGGGCGTGCTCTATATTCTGGACGAGCCCTCGATCGGTCTTCATCAGCGTGACAACGAGCGCCTGATCAAGACGCTCGAGCGCCTGCGCGATATCGGCAATACCGTAATCGTTGTCGAACACGACGAGGATACAATCCGTGCCGCCGACTACGTGATCGACATGGGGCCCGGCGCCGGTGTCAACGGCGGACACGTAGTCGCGGCGGGAACGCCTGCTGATATCATGGCGTGTCCTGAGTCGATGACGGGCGCTTATCTGACCGGCAAACGAATGATCCGGGTGCCTGATGAACGGCGCAAGCCCGGTCGCGGCTGCCTTAAAATTACGGGCGCTCGAGCCAACAACCTCAAAAACGTTACCGCCAAGATCGAGTTTGGTACGCTTACGGTTGTTACCGGCGTGTCGGGATCGGGCAAGAGCTCCCTGGTTACCGACACCATTGCGCCTGCCCTTACGAATGCTATTCACCGTTCGACGCGCCCTGTGGGTCCGTATAAAAAAATCGAGGGCATCGAGTGTATCGATAAGGTTATTGATATCGACCAGTCGCCGATTGGCCGCACGCCGCGTTCCAACCCTGCTACCTATATCGGCCTGTGGGATGATCTTCGCGCGCTGTTTGCGAGTACGCCGGAGTCGAAGGCGCGCGGCTACTCGCCGGGTCGTTTCTCCTTTAATGTGAGTGGCGGGCGCTGCGAGGCGTGCAAGGGCGACGGGCAGATCAAGATCGAGATGCACTTCCTTCCCGATATCTACGTTCCCTGCGAAGTTTGCGGCGGTAAACGCTACAACCGCGAGACACTCGAGGTCACCTACCGTGGCAAGACCATCTCGGACGTGCTCGACATGAGCGTCACCGAGGCGCTGGCCTTCTTTGGGAATATCCCGCAGATTAAGCGCAAGCTCCAGACGCTGTACGATGTAGGCTTAGGCTACGTGAGCCTGGGCCAGCCCGCCACGACGCTCTCGGGCGGCGAGGCGCAGCGTGTGAAGCTCGCCAAGGAGCTTCATCGACGCCAGACGGGCAAGACGTTCTATATTTTGGACGAGCCGACGACCGGTCTTCATTTTGAGGACGTCCGCCAGCTGCTCGATGTGCTGCAGCGCTTGGTCGATGCGGGCAACACGGTGCTGGTGATTGAGCACAACCTTGATGTCATCAAGGTTGCCGACCGCCTGATCGATATGGGTCCCGAGGGCGGTAACGGCGGCGGAACCGTCGTGGTTTCGGGCACACCGGAGCAGGTTGCGGACTGTCCGCAGAGTTATACGGGCAAGTTTTTGGCGCCGTTGCTCAGGCGTGACCGGGAGCGTCAGGCTCAACTTGATGCTTAATAAATAGGCGATTCAGTTTATGGGCGCCATCGACTCCTTGTGATTCGATGGCGCTTGCTGTGCCGATGTGACGTATGCAGTCGAATTGGACATATACTTAATCCTTGCGTCCGAATGCGAGGGAAAGGATATGTCATGGCAAAGGCTGTAAAGACGCCAAAAACCAATGCGATGCGCGAGCTGGAAAGTGCCGGCATTTCCTATGTTCTACATACGTACGAAGACGATGGTGATGAGTCGGTGGGCCTGGGGGTCGCGATTTCGGAGCAGCTTGGCGAGGAGCCCGGTCAAGGATTTAAGACTTTGGTCTGCGTGACACCGTCCAACGACTATGTCGTGTGCTGTATCCCTGTTGCCGACGAGCTCGATCTAAAGTCCGCCGCGCGTGCCGCGGGGGAGAAGTCCTTGGCCATGATGCATGTGAAGGATTTGCTTGCGGCGACTGGCTACGTTCGCGGCGGCTGCAGCCCGGTCGGTATGAAAAAACGCTACCGGACGCTCATTGATGAGACGTGTGTCCTTTGGGATACCATTTTTATTTCGGGAGGCAAGCGTGGTTATCAGCTCGAGCTTGCACCCGATGATTTAATTGCATTTTGCGGGGCGACGGTTGCCGCGATTACGAGAGAGGACTGAGCGATGCCGCAGGAAGAATTGAAGCGCGGAGCTCATTTTGCAAAAGAATCTGCGCCTCAGACACCCTCATCCGAAGTTTCTTCGTCGCGAGATGACACTGACGACATGGGCTCGTCGGACTACTCCACGGTTGGTCGTTCCGCCGGGCTTATGACCATCCTGACTATCGTGTCTCGCGTTACCGGTTTTATCCGCACGTGGGCAATGGCGGCCGCTATCGGCATGTCGCTACTCTCGTCCTCCTATCAGGTCGCCAACAACCTGCCCAATATGCTCTACGAACTCGTGATGGGCGGCATGCTCGTGACGGCGTTTTTGCCCGTGTACATGGGCGTGAGGCGTGAGCAGGGTCGCGAGGCCTCGAACGAGTACGTGGGCAACCTGCTTGGCATTCTGCTTTTGGTGCTGGGTGGCATTTCGTTGCTGGGGACCGTGTTCGCCCCGGGCTTTATCTGGACGCAATCGTTCCTTTCGGGTGACGGCGGCAGCATGGATACCGCTGCGTTCATGTTCCGTTTCTTTGCCATCCAGATTCTGTTTTATGGTTTGGGCTCGGTGTTTTCGGGCGTTCTCAACGCACACCGCGACTACTTCTGGTCGACGTTTGCCCCGGTCCTCAACAATGTGATCGTCATTGCGAGCTTTATGGGTTTTGCGCCCGTGTCCGCACAGTTTGGCGAACGTGCCGGCATCATCTTGATTGCGGCCGGTACGACCCTCGGTGTCTTTATTCAGATGGCATGTCAGATCCCCGCGCTTGGCAAGCACGGCGTGCATCCCCATATCCATATCGACTTTAAGGACCCCGCACTGCGCCAGACGATTGCGCTCGGTATCCCGACGCTGCTCGCCACGGTGTGCATGTTTGTCTCGACTTCTATCACCAACGCTGCCGCGCTGGTGGTCCAGCCCGAGACTGGTCCTTCCGTCATCGCCTATGCGCGCCTGTGGTACACGCTGCCCTATGCGCTGATTGCCGCCTCGCTTTCGACGGCGCTCTATACCGAGCTCTCTCACGACGCACAGGAGAAGGATTACGACAGCGTTCGCACGGGCATTTCGCGTGGCGTCGCCCAAATGCTGTTCTTCCTGATTCCGTTCGCGCTGTACCTGATTGTCTTCGCGCGTCCGCTCAACATGATCTACTGTGCTGGCAAGTTTGATGAGTCCGGCGTGGCGCTGGTGTCCGAGTTCCTTGTCTACCTGGCGTTCTCGCTGCCGCTCTACGGCGTGGTCGTGTTGATGCAGAAGAGCTTCTCTGCCTTGCTCGACATGAAGCCCTATAGCTGCTATTGCCTGTATTCCGCCATCGGCCAGGCCGGCTCGGTTCTGCTGTTTGGCGTTGTGCTGGGCTTCGGTATGCCGGCAATCGCGCTTTCGTATGTCGTCGACTACGTGATCTTGGTCGGTTGTTCGCTGTGGTGGCTGCGTCGTCGTCTGCGTGGTCTTCAGGTCAAATCTATCCTGCATGGCGGTTTCTTCGGCCTTTTGCTCGGTGGCCTGGGTGCTGCCGCAGGCGCCGGCGTCATGTGGGCGCTTGAGCACTTTGTCGGGGCACTTGGCGGCTCGATTCTGATTACTCTTGGCTACGTTTGCGTTGCGGGTGTCGTCTCGCTTGCTGTTACCTTTGGCCTTGCCGTCGTCCTTAAGATGCCCGAGGTCTCGGCGCTGCTTCGTCGCAAGTAGGTGCGTGTGGCCGGTCACGACAACATTCCAACACTCGCCGAGCAGGTTTCGCGCGTTCCCACACAGCCCGGATGTTACCTTTGGAAAGATGCCAAGGGCGATGTCATCTACGTTGGCAAGGCAAAAAACCTGCGTTCCCGTATGCGCCAGTACGTGACACTGCAGGATGAGCGTCAAAAGATCCCGCTGATGATGCAGCTGGTGGCGAGCTTTGACTATATCGTGGTGGAGACCGAGCACGAGGCGTTGGTGCTCGAGCGCAATTTGATTGGTCAGTACCATCCGTACTTTAACGTTGACCTCAAGGATGACAAGAGCTACCCCTTTATCGCCATTACAAAGGGCGACCTGTATCCCGCTATCAAATATACGCGCGAGCGTCATAAGCCGGGAACGCGTTATTTTGGTCCCTATACCGATAGCCGTGCGGCACG
>CAUBWQ010000025.1 GCA_958439775.1 uncultured Collinsella sp.
GTCAGCTGACTACCAAAATAATCGCGGCCTTGCACATAGCGGGACCACTGGTTTACGCCGGAATCGGCGAGGCTTTCGCCATACGTTTGGGCGACATCGAATTTGCCGTCAGCGGAGTATTTGGCGAAGCCCTTCTCCACGGGCATGGACTCGATGCCCTCGGAGTGTAGGCAGTTCTCGGGGTCATCAAGGTCGACATCGTAGTTGAGGCTCCCGATATTAGGGTTGAGCGACGCGACGTCGTCAGCGAGCTTCATGGCGATCCACTGATGGGCGGAAAGTGTGGCGAACAGCCAGGTCTCGTTGTTGTCGGCGATGATGATCTGGTCGTTGGTGCAGACGCCTTGATCATCGATCAGTCTGCCGAGAAGCTCGACGCCCTCGCGGGCCGTGGCGCTCTCGCCCAGGATGATGCTGCCGTAACTGTACTCGCCCAGACCCACTTTCTCATCGATGTGGTCTGCTGCATCGGCCTCCTCGTTATAGGAAGTGCTTAGCGTGGCAGAGCAGGAGACGCCCTTCTCGTTGATTCCGGCTTCGGAATAGGCGTCGGTGCGACCCATCCAGTTGGAGGGGTGGTCGCGTACATAGCTGTAACGATAGGTAGGCTTGTTCGAAGTGTATTCAAAAGCAGATTCAATCGAGCTGTACTTAAAGCCAGGTTCGTGGGCAGGTTCGATGCCGTAGTGCTTAAGATAGCGCTTGCCAAAGTCCTCGGCGCGGCCGTAGTACGTGTTGCCGTCCGCCGTGAGCTTGCCGCCCATGTAGATCTGCGTGCAGGCGAGCGCAGATGTCGGCATGGACATGATGGTTGCAGCTCCAAAGGCGAGGCCTATGCCTAGCTTCTTGAGCGCGTTGACGGGGTGAGTTTTCCTCATTTTCCCTCCCAGCGTGCGAAAGCCCTCTGTCGCCAGAGGGCTTCAGCCAATAAAGACACCCCATTAGCGTAACGAACTGGAAACAATATTCATCTATGAAAGACACTTACTCGATAAGCGTGATGAAATATGCGACGAGCGGTTAATTGTACTCAGTTTGTAGCTTTACTTTAATAAAGACGCCCTGTAATTACTGTAGCCGAATAAAGTAGCTGGGAATGCCTGAAATGAAAATCCCCCGCTGTTTGGCAAATGCATAAACAGCAGGGGAGACGATAATTGGATGAATATCATACCAATGTGGAATTACTTCTTCCGGCGGTGGATCACGTTGATCGCATAGCCGACGAGCATGGCCAAAACGATGATGATAAAGCCGAGCAGGGGATTGTCGTTCATAGGGTCCTCCTATTTTCCAAGCGGGGAGAATTCGTCGACGATGAGGTCGAGGCATTGTGGAAGCGCGCGGGCTCCAAAGACGCCCGAATTGCTGGAGATAATTTCGCCATCGAACTGCATGCCCAGCGACGGGGTGCAGGTGATCTTGGCTTCCTTGGTCTGGATGATCTTGAATTGCGGGCGCCCGAGTACCTTGCCGGCGGGGTCAAGCGCAGCGGTGATCACGGTAGGCAGCAGCTGCACGGTGCGCACGGGTTCGATGACCGCAATGTCGACCATGCCATCGTTCATACGGCAGTCGGGGAACAGGTTGATGTCGTTTTGGATGACCGAGGTGTTGCCGGCCATGCAGCAGATGCCGTCGAGCTCCTCGACAATGCCGTCATGCTCAATCGTAAAGTGCGCCACCGTGGGATTGGGCGTGGCGAGCGCGGAGAGGAAGTAAGCGATCTCGCCGATGTCGTTTTTGGTGGGGGCGGCCTTCATCATGATCTCGGCGTCGAAGCCCGAGCCGGCGATGATGATGAAGCCGTGGCGCTTCTCGTTGCCGTTCTCGTCGAGCCAAAAGAGCTCGCCCATGTCGACTTTGACCGTGCGACCGGCACGGCAGGCCTTGGCGGTCGCCGCCGCCTCGGGGGCATTGCCGATGTTGTTGAAGAACAGGCAGGCCGTACCGGAGGGGAAGACGAGCGTGGGGACACCGCATCCGCGCATCTGGTCGAGCACGTTGGAGACAGTGCCGTCGCCGCCCGAAACGACCACGCGGTCAAACTCGCGCACGTCTGCCACGGCGTCCTCGGGTTCCATGCCATCGCCGATAAAGCGCATCACGACCTCGTCGCCGCCCTGTGCAAGGGCGTGCGTGAATGCGAAGATTTCATCTGAGCTGGGGCCCGATGCCGGGTTGTGGATGATAAGGCAGCGCATACTTACGTTCCCGTTCTGTGACTAACCGAGTATAGTTGTAAGGCAATGCCGATATCCTACCCGTGTTTTTCGGGCCTAACCTTATTCGATGGGTTGATATGTACATTTCCACACATCAGGCTCTACTCGACTTTTGCCAGCGCGCCCGTGAGTTCGACGCGATTGCCGTCGATACCGAGTTTTTGCGCGAGCGCACGTTCCATCCGCGTCTATGTTTGGTTCAGATTGCCACCCCTGCTGAGAGCGTCGCGGTCGATCCCCTGGTAATCGACGACCTATCGCCGCTGGCCGAGCTTATGGCCGACGAGAGCGTGACCAAGGTCTTCCACGCGTGCTCGCAGGATATGGAGGTCATGCTCCATACCGTGGGCGTGCTGCCACGACCGATTTTCGATACGCAGGTCGCCGCCGCCTTTTTGGGCGAGCGCCAGCAGATTTCGTATGGCGCGCTTGTTCAGACGTTCTGCGGCGTATCGCTGCCCAAGACCGAGTCACTGACCGACTGGTCGCGCCGCCCGCTGACCGATAAGCAGATTGAGTATGCGATCGATGACGTCAAGTACCTGATCGTCGCCTATACCGAGATGATGAGCCGCCTGCGCGAGCTGGGCCGTGTGGACTGGGTGCTCGACGAGCTGCGCCCGCTGGCTGACGAGTCGCACTATCGCGCCGATCGCCACGAGGCGTTCCGCAAGGTCAAGCGCATCAATTCGTGCAGCCGTCATCAGCTGGGTATCGCGCGCGAGCTCGCCGCCTGGCGCGAGGACCGCGCCGAGCGGCGCAACATCCCACGCAAGTGGGTCATGTCCGACGACACGCTGCTAGCGCTCGTTAAGCGCAATCCCGTGCGCGTTGAGGAGTTCCGTAGCATTCGCGGTACCGATCAATTGGGGGAGCGCGACGTGGACGGTGCGCTCATGGCCATCAAGCGCGGTGCGAGCTGTCCGCACGATCGCCTGCCGCTCTTGGTGCGCGGACATCGTCAGATTTCGCCGGAGCTGGAGAGCGTGACTGACCTTATGTATGCGCTTATCCGCCTGGTTGCCGAGCGCTCAGGCGTTGCGACCTCGGTCATTGCCTCGCGCGATGACCTGGCCGACTACATTGAGCATCCCGAGCAGAGCCGCCTGCGCGAAGGTTGGCGCTTTGAGCTTGTGGGCTCGCGCCTGGACGATCTGCTCTCGGGCAACATGGGACTCACCGTGAAGGACGGTAAAATCGAGCTTTTATAGTTACGCGGTTTTACCAAACCGCGTAACAGCTCGACGCTGCAAACGGCCGAGAGCGGCAATCTGACGTTCAATCGTCGCTCGCGTACCAAAGTACGCGTCGCTTCTCTTTCACGTCACCTTGCTCGCTCTCGGTCGTTTTCGCTGACGATGCCAAAACACCGCTGTTGTCTTGCTTGCTAGCTGAGTGGGTAGAATGCCTCCGACGTGTAACTCGATTCGGAGGAATTCGCATGCCTTATTACTATGGTTACGGCTTTGGCATCGACCCGCTGTACCTGCTGGTTGTTCTTGTTTGTACAGTGCTTGGCCTTGCTGCGCAGAGCTATATCAATTCGACGTACAAGACCTGGTCCAAGGTTCGCTCGGACGGCGACACGGGCGCCACGGTTGCTCGCCGCATGCTTGACGCCAACGGTTGCAATGCCGTGGGTATCAAGGGTGTCGCCGGTGAGCTCACCGACCATTACAACCCGCAGGATAACAACCTGTATCTGTCGGATGCCAACCGTTCGGGCGGTTCGGTCGCAAGCGTTGCCGTCGCCTGCCACGAGGCGGGCCATGCCGCCCAGCGTCAAAGCGGCTATGCCATGATGAAAGTACGTACCGCCCTCGTGCCGGTCGTCAACTTTACCCAGAACACCTGGACCATCGTGTTGCTCTTGGGTCTGTTTATGAACATTGCCGGGCTCACATCCCTCGCGTTGATCTTCTTCTCGTTTAGTGTGCTGTTCCAACTCGTTACGCTGCCTGTCGAGATTGACGCCAGCCGACGCGCCGTGGCGTACATCGAGCAGTCGGGTATGAGTTCCAAGCAGGTCAACGGTGCCAAGAAGGTGCTGACGGCCGCCGCGCTTACCTATGTTGCCGCTGCGCTCACCTCGATTATTCAGCTGCTCTATCTTATGGCTCGCTACAACAGAAACTCCAACCGATAACAAATTGGGTCGCTGGGCGCCGCGGGGATTCGTGTCCCCGCGGCGCTGTACTATGTGTTGGACTTAAATTTGCGCAGGGCCGGAGCCCATGTGCACGATGACGAAAGGGGGCTGCGTGGCAGGCTGGAATCTGACCGGCAATAGCGTTTCCGCCGAGTTCGACGGATCGGACGAGCAGGAGCGCAAGGAGCTCAGCGTGAGCCAAGCGGTGGAGATCGCCGCCGGTGCGCTCGATGCCATTCCGCAACTGAGCGTTTTGGGCGAGGTCACGGGTTTCCGTGGTCCCAACGCCCGAAGCGGCCACTGTTACTTCCAGATTAAAGACGACTCGGCCGCCGTCGACTGTATCATCTGGAAGGGCGCCTACCTTAAGCGCACCTTCGACTTGCGCGACGGCATGCAGGTAAGCTTTAAGGGCAGCTTCAATCTCTACAAGCCTACGGGTCGCATGAGCTTCGTCGCCCGCTCGTTTTCGCTGGCGGGGGAGGGTCTGCTGCGTCAACAAGTGGCGCAGCTGGCCGAAAAGCTACGCCGCGAGGGCCTGATGGACGAAGCGCGCAAGCGCCGCATCCCGGTGTTCTGCTCCCGCGTGGCGGTCGTCACCTCGCTTTCGGGTGCCGTAATCGACGACGTCAAGCGCACGTTGCGTCGTCGCAACCCGCTCCTCGAGCTCGTCTGCGTGGGCGCAAAGGTCCAGGGCGAGGGTGCGCCGGCAGAGCTTATTGAAGGCTTGCGCCGCGCCGCTGCCATTACGCCAGCGCCCGACTGTATTTTGCTCGTGCGTGGTGGCGGTTCCTTCGAGGACCTCATGACCTTTAACGACGAGGAGCTTGCCCGCGCGGTGGCGGCTTGCCCTGTGCCCGTGGTGACCGGCATTGGCCATGAGCCCGATACCTCGATTTGCGACATGGTGAGCGACCGCCGCGCCTCCACGCCCACGGCGGCGGCCGAATCGGTGGCGCCGGCCATGACGGAGTTGGCCGATGTGCTCGAGGCGCGCCATCAGCGTCTGGGTGCCGCGATGGCATCGATGATTGGGTCGGCCCAGGTCGACCTGGAGATGCTCGATCAGCGTGGCCGTCGTTCCTGGGATACCTATACGGCTCGCTTGGGCGACGCGCTCGATGCGGCCGCATGCCGCCCGTGTCTCAACGATCCGACATTTATGGTCGAGCGTCGTGAGTCAGAGCTTGCCTTGACGGCCGATCGTTTGTCCGGTGCCATAACGCGCTCGGTCGGGGCGTTCCGATCCAGCTTTGAACGCCTGCCCGAGCGTCTGGCTACAAGCACCTCGGGACTCGATGGCAAGCGCCATGCGCTCACGCTTGCGAGTTCCCGTCTGGAGCATCAGGGACGTACGATGCTCAGCAAACCCGCGTCCGACCTGGGCCGAGCTGCTGCGTCGCTCGATGCCCTGTCGCCGCTCAAGGTGCTTGCCCGTGGCTATTCCATCGCATACAGCGATGATGGTGTGGCTACGAGCGCCAAGACCTTTAAGCCCGGCGACGCCATCCGCGTGCGCATGGCAGACGGCAACGTGGCAGCAACGGTCAATACGGTCGAGTAGACCGCGTTTCATAGCGATAAACCTTTAGGAAAGGAAACAGATATGGCAGAGAAGACCCCGGTCGAGCAGCTTACGTACAAGCAGGCTTCGCAGGAGTTGGAGCTCATCATACGCAGCTTGGAATCGGGCGATATGGAGCTCGAGGAGTCGCTTGAGAGCTATACCCGCGGCGTCGAGCTCCTCAAGAGCCTGCGTACCCGCTTGTCCGATGCCGAGCAGAAGGTCTCGGTGCTCCTGAAGGACGTCGACGGCAACGACGTGCTCGCCGACGGCGAAGCCGCCAACACCGACGACAACCTTTCGTTCTAACCACCCCGACCAAATATAATTACCTTGGTCTGCGAGAAAGGAACCAACCATGTGTGATTGCATCTTCTGCAAAATTGCCAACCACGAGATCCCCTCGACCGTCGTTTACGAGGACGACCAAGTCATCGCCTTCGACGACCTCAATCCCCAGGCGCCGGTCCACACGCTCGTGATCCCCAAGAAGCACTACAGCGACATCGCCGATAACGTGCCCGCCGAGACCATGGGCGCCATGGCCCACGCCATCCAGGAGGTCGCCAAGGTCAAGGGCTTGGAGGACGGTTTCCGCGTCATCTCCAACAAGGGCGTCAACGCCGGCCAGACCGTCATGCACTTCCACATGCACGTCCTCGGCGGCAAGAACCTGGGCGAGAACCTCATCTGAGGACGCACAGCCCGTCGCTTTGGCTGCCTTTGGAGTAACCTATGCAGCTTTCTCAACTCGAATACCTTCAAGCGGTAGCGAACTACGGCGGCGTGCGCAAAGCGGCTCGCGCCGTTCACGTGAGCCCACAGGCCGTTTCGTCGGCAATCAAAAAGTTGGAATCTGAGTATCAGATTGTTTTGCTCGACCGATCGGCGGGGGAGGCTGTTTTGTCTCCGGCGGGCAGAGAATTTGCGCGTCGTGCACGCGTGATCCTGGCACAAGTCGACGATCTCAAAAAGTACACCCAATCGGGGAACGGCGGCGTTTCGCCCGACGGTCACTTTCGTCTTTACGCCCCCTGTCTTCACGGGCGGGGGCGTCTTTTTTCCGAAAACTGGTACGACTCGTTTGAAAGCTCGCACCCTCAGATTCACCTTGATGTTTGGCATCAGCCAACGGCTACATGCTTTGAATCACTTGTGCTTGGCATTTCGGATGCGGCCATCTCATTTGAGGAACCAAGGGACAGTGTCCTTTCTTCGAAATACTTGGGTGAAAAGGAGCTCAAGGTTCTTTCGTGCCCAGCGGGTCATCAATCTGTGGGTGCTATGACCGTTCGTGAGTTACTGGGCGGCAGGTTAGCTGTTCCCATTAATTTGTCGCCCTGTCTCAATGCGATCAATCAATGCCCCGAAGCTCAGCTGGTTAATTTCCGCTTCCGCGACGTCGAATACGGAAACAGAGCGCAGGCTGAGTTTCTTCAAGCCGGGGGATTGATATTGGGTTTTTCTGGCTCTTCTCTCGCATCAGATGGGTCGGAAGTGAGCGAGTACTCTATTGAAGGCTCGCATGACGTAGCCTTGCCCATCTACTTTTGCTATCGACAAAATGCCTGGACCGATCGACACCAGACGGTATTTCTTCACCTATTGCGTCATCTTGCTTCGTGAGGCCATTTGGCCTCGTGTCGTCAAGTGAATGTTGACGCCTTGTAACACATGACTGACGGCTTTGCCCTCATGCTTTTCCAAGATTCCGATTTAGATTGTTGACTCTTGGAGGGCGGAGCATGAAAAACCGTACGGTTTTGCTTTATATGACGTTTGTTTTTCTGTCGAACTTCAGCACCATTTTGTATTTTCTGACGGTTTACCTTGAATTCGTCGGATTCTCGATGGTGGCGATTTCTAGCATGATGATTGCATATCAAGTGAGCAAGTTCATCCTTGAAGTTCCCACTGGCTATATTGCCGATAGGTTTGGACGAAAGACAAGTGGTCTCGTTGGCGTCGTGGGGATGCTTGGATACTACGCTGCCCTACTCCTCGTCCGTTCTCCTCTGCTTTTAATCGGCGCGTTTGCTCTCAAAGGTTTTGCCGCTGCATGCGTGAGCGGGTCCATGGAAGCGATTTACATTGACAGCGTTTCTCAGGACCAGCTCGTAAGACTTAATGTCGTTGAGCGATTTGTTTTCTATGCCTCTTTTGCCATCTCCGCTTGCGTGGGCGGTTTCATTTCGTCTGTCGGTGCATATCTCATTGGTCTTTCGGCAGATATCATCGCAATGGTGTTGACGTTGGTTGTCGTTGTCTGCATTCCTGAGATGCGAAGAGGGGGCACTGCGGGGACACCTGAGCGTGGAATTAGCCCGAAGATGATCGGTGCCGCTATTGCGTGTAACGGCATTCTTCGTTCAGCGTTCATCATGGACTGTTCTCAAGCATTTGCTTTTGTCGCCCTGGAAGACTTTTTCTCACTGTTGCTTGCGGGTCGCGGAATGAATGCCGTCGCTTCGGGTGTGATCATTGCGGTCCAGCTCCTTGCCTCGGCCTCCATGGGGCTTATTGTGCCCAGTGTGATTGCTCATGTCGACAAGGGCCGTTTTGCGCGTATTTGCGGCATCGTGCGCCTTTCCCTGACTGCTCTATTTTTGATTCCCTTTACTCCGGTCTATTTGCTGCCCGTGTTCTATGTGTTGCAGACGGTCGCCTACTCGTTATTTGCTCCAATTAAATACTCAATTTTTCAAAATGCTGTCGATTCATCGATGCGCTGTTCACTGATTTCGGTTCAAAGCCAGATGGTGGCGGTGGGTGCTGTTCTTTTCTATCTGCTCAACTCTGTGCTGAGTAGCGTTGCGGGCATTCGAGTCGTATTGCTTGTTGCGCTCGGGATTTCTTCCCTGGTGTATATCCCCGCGCTATTTCGTCTTACAAGTCAAAGGCCATGAGTATTTAGGCACCGATAACTTATATATCAACGCAATAAACCCGAGCGCGAGGGCGTTTGGGTTTATTATTGAAGCGTATGTAACCTGGCGGCGCCACACCGCCTGTTAGTAGGGAGACACATGAACGTTCTGGTCGTCAACGCAGGATCTTCGACGCTTAAGTATCAGGTCATCGATACCAAGTCCCACAAGGTGTCCGCAAAGGGCTCCTGCGAGCGCGTCTGCTTTACCGGTGGTACCTTCACCCACGCTGCCAACGGTTCCAAGAAGGTGACCGAGAACATCGAGTTCCCCGACCACAAGGTCGCCATCGAGGTCGTTCTGAAGGACCTCGAGGCCAACGGCGTCAAGATCGAGGGCATTGGTCACCGTATCGTTCAGGGCGGCTGGTACTTCGGCGATTCCTCCCTCGTCGACGAGGACGTCCTCGCCAAGATCCGCGAGGTCGCTCCGCTGGCGCCGCTGCACAACAACCCCGAGGCCAACGTTATCGAGTACTCCCTGGAGCAGTATCCCGACCTGCCCAACGTCACGGTC
>CAUBWQ010000026.1 GCA_958439775.1 uncultured Collinsella sp.
GTCGGCGACCGCGCCATCAACCTTATGGAAGTCTGCGGCACGCATACTGTGAGCATCGGGCGCTATGGCTTTCGCTCCATTATGCCGGCAGGGCTCAAGCTGCTGAGCGGCCCGGGCTGCCCCGTCTGCGTCACCGCCAACCGCGACATCGACCACGCAATCGCGCTCACCAACATAGACGGCGCCATCATCACCACCTTTGGCGACATGATGCGCGTGCCCGGATCATCCACCTCGCTCGCTGCGCAAACAGCGGCAGGGCGTGACATTCGCATCGTCTACTCCCCGCTCGACGCGCTCGACATTGCCGAGCAAAACCCTGATCGCCCGGTCATTTTTATGGGCGTGGGCTTTGAGACTACGACGCCCACCATCGCCGCCGCCATCTTGGAGGCCGAGGCGCGCGGGCTTTTGAACTTCTCGGTCTATTGCGCCCACAAGACCACGCCGCCGGCGTTGCGCGCCATCGCCAACGACCCCGAGACCGCCATCGACGGCTTTATCCTGCCGGGCCACGTCGCCACCATCACGGGCTTGGCCCCCTTTGGCTTTTTGGTCGACGAGTTTAAGACTCCAGGCGTGGTAACGGGATTTGAGCCGGTCGACATCTTGCAGGGTATCTGCATGCTGGTCCAGATGGTTGTTGAGGGGCAACCCGCGATCGACAACGCCTACCGTCGCGGCGTCAATGCCGACGGCAATCCTGTGGCGCGCCAGCTGGTCGAGCAGGTATTTGAGCCGTGCGATACCACGTGGCGCGGGCTGGGATCGATTGCGGCTTCGGGACTCGCCATTCGTCCCGAGTTTTCGCACTTTGATGCCCGCATGCGCTTTGACGTGTCCATCGAGCCGACGGTCGAGCCACGCGGGTGCCGCTGCGGCGACGTGCTGCGCGGGGCCATTACGCCGAGCGACTGCCCCCTGTTCGGCCACGCTTGTACGCCCGAGCATCCCGTCGGCCCCTGCATGGTGAGCTCCGAGGGCAGCTGCGCAGCATATTTCCGCTACCGAGGCTAATAGGTTCCGCCGTTCTAACGAACGGCGGACCAGTCGACGCTGCGCCTCACCCATATAATTCCACCCACGATTGGAGTTTTCGATATGTCCCATAGCGTTACCGATAGCACCGTCCTGCTGGGCCACGGCTCCGGCGGACAGATGATGAAGCGCATCATCGATGAGGTCTTTTTGGATGCCTTTGGGTCGCCCGAGCTGCTCGAAGGCAACGACGCCGGCGTCGCCGCGCTGCCCGCGAGCGGGCGCATCGCCATGTCGACCGACAGCTTTGTAGTCTCACCGCAGTTCTTCCCCGGTGGCAACATCGGCCGCCTCGCCGTGTGCGGAACCGTCAACGACGTCGCGACCTCGGGCGCCAACGTGCGCTACCTATCGTGCGGCTTTATCCTCGAAGAGGGCTATCCCATGGATAAGCTCCACCAGATTGTGCAGACGATGGCCGAGACGGCGCATGAGGCGGGCGTGTCCATAATCACGGGCGACACCAAGGTGGTCGAGCGCGGCGGGGCCGACGGCGTCTACATCAATACCGCCGGCGTGGGCGAGGTTCCCGCGGGCGTGGCGCTCAGCGGTGCCAACTGCCAGCCCGGCGATGTCATTCTGGTATCGGGTACGCTGGGCGACCACGGCATCGCCATCATGAGCCAACGCGAGGGCCTGGCGTTTTCGAGCACGATAGAAAGCGACGCCGCACCGCTCAACCACCTGATTGCCGACGTTCTGGCCGCAGCACCCGACACACGCTGCTTCCGCGACCCCACGCGCGGTGGCCTGGCCTCGACGCTCAACGAGTTTGCGCAGGCCAGCGGCGTTGCCATGGAGATCGACGAGGACGATGTGCCCGTGCGCCCCGACGTTCAGGCAGCCTGCGAAATGCTCGGCTACGATGTGCTGCAGGTGGCAAACGAGGGCAAGATGGTTGCCGTCGTGCCGGCCGAGCAAGCCGATGCCGCGCTGAGCGCCATGCGCGCCGCCCGCTACGGCGAGAATGCCGCCATCATCGGTCGCGTGCTGCCACTTGCCGAGGGCGCTCATCCCGCCGTGCGCGTGCGCACCGGCTGGGGCTCGACCCGCATTCTCGACATGCTCGTGGGAGAGCAGCTGCCGAGAATTTGCTAACGACAAAGGCTCAGGGCTATTAAAGATATTCAGGTTCCAAACATGCCCGGCACGCATGCCCAGTATTATGGGGTGCGTTTTGAAACCCAATGACGGGAGCTTTCATGGCAGCAGCTTTTTCCCATGTGATTTTTGATCTGGACGGCACCATCCTCAACACGCTCGAGGACCTGGCGGCCGCCGGCAACCATACCTGCAAGACGCACGGCTGGCCTACGTTTGCCGTCGACGAGTACCGCTACAAGGTGGGAAACGGCATGCTCAAGCTGGTTGAGCGCTTTATGCCCGCCGAGTATGCGGGCGACGGCCGCATGTTTGAGCAGACGCTTGCCGAGTTTAGGGCTTACTACGGCGAGCACAAGGAGGACCACACCGCCCCCTATCCCGGCACGATCGAGATGCTCGACCGCTTGCGCGCCGCGGGCGTTCAGCTTGCCGTGCTCACTAACAAGGACCACGTCTCGGCGGCTCCGCTTATCGAAAAGTATTTTGGTTCCGAGCGCTTTGCGCTGGTGCAGGGCCGTGTCGATGCGTTTCCGCCCAAGCCCGAAGCACCCGTCACGCTGCATGTGATGGAAGAGCTAGGCGCCGACCCGGCGACCACGCTCTACGTAGGCGATTCCAATGTCGATATCCTGACCGGCCACAACGCCGGCCTTAAGAGTGCGGGCGTCAGCTGGGGTTTCCGCGGCCGCGCAGAGCTGGAAGCCACCGGCGCCGACTACGTGGTGGACACCCAGGCAGAGCTCGCGGCGCTGGTGCTGGGCGAGTAACGAGCGACACTGCTTAACGCAGCTGCGGCAATTCTTCCGCGCGGAAAGCGCATCCCGTTTTGGAGCTCCGGAATGGGATGCGCTTTCCGTTTGAGGCGCATCAGGGAAACCGCATCCCGTTTCAGAGTAATATTCCGGGTCGCACTTTCCGTAACCCACCCCATCCGGAAAATGCGACCCACTATTCGGCCAAAAACCGGGTCGCGGTTTCCCAAGCACTCGATGCAACGCTAGCACAAGGAATGTCCCCAACTGCCGGCAGAAAAGGAACGTCCCCAAGTGCCGCCTGATCATTTAAGAACGTCCCCAATGACTAAGAACGTCCCCAATGACTACAAGTGCCGCACCATGGCAACGATGCAGGTAGAGAATGGACAGCGAGCGACGTCCAGGACGAACAAGTTGGCATGAAAAAGGCGAGGCATAGACCTTCTGGTCATGCCTCGCCTTTTGAATGACAAATTGTCGTCCTGGGCGGCGCGCAGCGTCAACTGGTTACGCGGTTCGTAGAACCGCGTAACCCCCTAGCTCAGCATTGCATCCATCATCTCGGAGTTGACGGAGTCGTCGGCAGACCACTCACCGTCGTCGTTGCAGGTGTACTTGAAGATAACCGTGGTCTTCCTGGGCTCGGTGGCCTTGGTCACATCGACCATAACCTGACCGGCCATCTTGTACAGCTCGTCATCGGAAGGAACCGTGTCAAGCGCAGCGACCTTCTCCTGATACTGGGTGGAGAAGTCCTCGACGATCTTGTTCATAGACTTGCAGGTGATAGAGACCTCGGCGGTCGCGACGCCCTTGTCCTCGTCGACCGTCACGTCGCCGATCTTGTAGTCAAAGCCCTCGAGATAGGTCTTGGCATACTCCTTGGGATCGATACCCAGCTGCTCGAACTCGTCGCCCGAAGCCTCCTCTAGGCCAGAGAGGAAGTCCTCGCCACCGTTCTTGACCTCGTCAAACTGAGTCGTAAGATCCTCGGTGATGAGTTCCTCAACCGAAGGGCCTCCGCAACCGGAAAGCACGACCACGCATGCAACCAAGACGGCCATGAGGGGCGCAAGCAGCAGCTTCTTTTTCATGTTGTTCCTCCCAATGAGCGGCACCGCGCTTCCCGGACGCGGCACACGTTGTAATAAGTAAGCCCATACTATCCACTTATGAACACCCTCGGCAACGCGAAGGCGCGGTCGGTTCGTTTTAGCGTCCGAACGGTTTGCAAACCCGCCAAACGTGCAATAAAACGCTTCCCCGCGGTGCAATAAAAAAGGTGGCCGGAAAACCCGACCACCCTTGCACATCCTTTGGATGCCGCAATTTACTTGCGGACGACCTTAACGATGGCGTCACCGGCGGCGACAGCGGAGTCGGCCTCGACGGCGAGTTCGACATCGGCAAACTCGGCGGTGTTGGACACGGCCACGACGACGCAGTCCTTGTAACCGGCGGCGGCAATCTTGGCGCGGTCGATCTTGAGGATGGGCTGACCGGCCTTCACAACGTCGTCGGCCTTGACGAAGCCCTCGAAGCCGTCACCGTTCATGTTGACGGTATCGACGCCAACGTGCACCAGAACCTCGATGCCGCTATCGGACTGCAGACCCACGGCGTGACCCATGGTGACGGTCACCTTACCGTCGCAGGGGGCGTAGACCAGATCGTCCTCGGGCCACACGGCACAGCCCTTGCCCAGAACCTCGCCACCAAAGACGGGATCGGGCACGTCGGCCATCTTGATGACCTTGCCCTTGACGGGCGAGCACAGCACGTCGGCGCCAGCAGAAGCAGAGATGGAGGCCGGAGCAGCGGCAGCCGCGGGCTCAGCCTTCTTCTTGAACATGTCAAACAGACCCATACGTTTTCTCCTCTTGATTAAGCGCAACGTTGTGCGCATGCCTACGGTAATTATAGTGCCAAATGGTTCAAATGCTAAGGTGGGGACTCGAATCGCGAGCCCTTCCCGGTAGTGCTCGTGGGACGAGCATCTCCTTTGCATCGCAGGTCGATAAGCCGAGTATCGCCTGCGCACGGGACGGGCAGAAGCGGGCGCACCAAACCCGATACTTCTTTTCGCTCTCGAGTCCTGCCGCCGCCTTGTCCCTAACACTTCCTGACACCGACCGAAACGTGCCAAAATAAACCCGTCCCTTTTTGGCAGGTTTGGCGAGTGTGGATTTTTGGACGCTTAACTAGCGAACGTGGATAATCTCCCACTTTGAGGCCGTCACCGAGCCAAAAACGGGAGATTATCCGCTCTCATTTTGTATACCCCCCCCCTTGTACCAAGCCGAGCTCCATGGTCAAGTAATAACGACTTCTCATCATTAGATTGTTTACATCAATTCTAATAACTATTTAATCCTTAAACTCGTTATTAGAATTGATATGATTAGCCTAATAACGAGTTTCCGGCACTAAAGATATGGAAGGCGCGATGCAAATCGAGGAGAACGGCCAGGGAACGCTCCGCAATAATCTATCGGGGAAATTGGCTTACTATTCGTTTTTTCCAACGCCCTTGCAATCCCCCCGGCAGCTAAACCTCACCGAGGAAACCTATCGCACGCTTTCCGCATGCTCACGAAAGCTTGGAGAGCTTGAAGGCATGCTCTACTTTGTTCCCAACGCCGACATGTATCTGGCAATGTACGTGCGCAAAGAAGCGCTCCTTTCTTCGCAAATTGAGGGAACCCAGTGCACGTTTGACGACCTACTTAGTCCATCGCAAACACAACTCCATCATAAAGATGTCGCAGACGTCGTGAATTACGTCCGTGCTGTCGACCGCGGCGTAGAACTGCTCAAAAAGATGCCCTTGTGCACGAGACTTCTTAGGCAAGTTCATGCAGTCCTGCTGGACGGAGTGCGCGGAACGGAGAAGAATCCAGGCGAGCTGCGCTCCTCACAAAACTGGATTGGCCCCTCAGGCTGCACCATTGCAACCGCATCGTTTGTCCCTCCAAACATTGAAGATTTGAGCAACACGCTCCAGGACCTCGAACGCTTTATCAATGAGCCTCAAGTCGAAATGGATCCGATTGTGCGGGCGGCGCTCGTCCATTACCAATTTGAAACTGCCCATCCATTCCTAGACGGAAACGGTCGCCTGGGCAGGCTTCTCATTACATTTATGCTCATCAATGATGGCGTTCTTCATTCTTGCTTGTTCTATCCATCGTTCCAATTCAAGAAAAATCGAAGCGAGTACTACCGGCAACTCACATCCGTAAGGGAGAGAGGCACTTACGAGGAATGGATAGAGTTTTTCTGCAACAGTCTTCTCGAGAGTGCGAAGGACTCGGTAGGGTCTTTAAAAAACCTTGTTGACCTCCATAACCGTTCCACAGCAACCATTACCGAAAATCTCGGAAGGACCGCTGCAAACGGGCAAAGGCTGTTAGGCATTCTTGAAGAGCACCCCATCGTCGACACCGCATTCATCGCTGCCCAACTTGATATCGGCAGGAGTACCGCGAGCTCGCTCGTCAAATCATTTGAAGAATTGGGTATCCTCCGTCCGCTCGACGAGTCAAGACAGAGATACCGGCAGTACGGGTATGAAGAGTATCTTTCGATTCTCAGGGAAGACGCCGAGCCGATTAGATAGGCATCGCAACCCAGGCAAATTAAAGCGAGCGTGGATAATCTCCCACTTTGAGCCTGCACACAGGCCAAAAACGGGAGATTATCCACGCTCATTCCTGACTAGTCATTTAAGAACGTCCCCAATGACTACTCTAAGAACGTCCCCAATGACTACTCCGGCATCGCCGATGTTTCGGCAACGACAGCGAGCGAGCCGCATTCGGAGCAAGACGACGCCGCAGGTAGAGAACGGACAGCGAGCGGGTCGCATTTGAGACAAGGTGACGTGAAACGAAAGGGCGCTGACCTTCTGGTCGCGCCCTTGAAGTTGAACGTCAGATTGTCCAAATGCGGCCCGCGCAGCGTCGAGCCGTTACGCGGGTTGGTAAACCCGCGTAACTACCTACTCCCGAGCTCCGTACTGCTCGTAGTAGGCGTCGATGGCGGTCTTGAGCTCGTCGTCGATGACAACCTTGCCGTCGATCTCGTGGTTGTAGAGGGTCTCGACGACCTCAGCCATGGAGACGATGCTCGCGACGGGGAAACCGTACTTGGCCTCGATCTCCTGCTGCGCGGTGGTCACACCGCCCTTGCCGACCTCCATGCGGTTGAGGGACACGATCAGGCCCTTGATCTCGACATCGGCAGCAGCCTTGACCTTGGGATAGGTCTCGTCGATGGACTTGCCGCTGGTGGTAACGTCCTCGACCATGACCACACGGTCGCCGTCCTTGGGCTCATAACCCAGCAGGTTGCCCTTATCGGCACCGTGGTCCTTGGCCTCCTTGCGGTCGCAGCAGTACTTGACCTCCTTGCCGTACAGCTCGTGGTAGGCAATTGCGGTCACGACGGCCAGCGGAATACCCTTGTAGGCCGGTCCAAACAGCACATCAAAGTCGTCGCCAAAGTTATCGTGGATGGCCTGGGCGTAATACTCGCCCAGCTTCTTGAGCTGATAGCCCGTCACGTAAGCGCCGGCGTTCATAAAGAACGGGGACTGACGGCCGCTCTTGAGCGTAAAGCTGCCGAACTTAAGGACGTCGGACTCGACCATAAACTTGATGAACTCTTGCTTGTAAGCCTCCATGCGGGCTCCTCTCGTAATCGCGTACGTGCCTTCCAGTTTAGCGCAGGCGAAGCGTCGATGCGGGCGCGCTTTGGGGCCACGGCATTCTGTAAAGGCTTTGTCAGGGGGAATGGTTTTCCGAACAATGGGGTTGACATGTCAAACCCCCTCATCAAGAATACGGGCGGATTAAAAAGGGGCACGAGATACCCAAAGCGCGCTGCGCTCAGCCTTTAGGAGGTGTGCCATGGAAGGCAGTCCTAGTCGAAAAACCTGCATGTCGCCCTCGGCACGCCGCGAGGACTCCGCACACGCATAAACGCCACCGGCAGATCGCCAAAACCACCGCAAAGGCGCGCTGCACCCTTTGTGGGCTCAAGAGCTTGACGTGAGCGACATCTAGGTTTTTTGAAGCAAATACGACACGTACGCTAACTCCCCTCAACAAGGAGGACCCTATGCTGATGCTCAAAACCGTCCCGGTACTCGAAGCCATCTCCAAGCGCCGCCGCACGGCGCGCCCTGCCGCTCATACCGGCCTGTCCAAGAACACCATATTCGCCGCCACCCATAGTGCCGAGGACGCCCTCGTACTGCTTGACGCCACGGCAAACGGCCTCACCGTCGAGCAGGCAACTGAGCGCCTGAACGCCGTCGGCCCCAACACCATCGAGGCAACGACCAAAACGCTCGCCCGCCGCATCGCCGACGCGTTCATCGATCCCTTCGCCGGCATCCTCGCCGCGCTCGCACTGGTCTCGCTCTACATCGACGTGCTCGCCGTGCCCGAACCGCAGCGCGACCCCTCCACGGTCATCGTCATCGGCACCATGCTGCTGGTATCGGGCGGCATGAAGTTTATCCAGGAAGCCCGCAGCGGCAATGCGGCCGAGGCCCTCAAGGACCTGGTCTCCAACACTTGCACCGCCCTGCGCGACGGCGAGCGCATCGAGATCCCCTTCGACGAGCTCGTCCCCGGCGATGTAATCCGCCTCTCTGCCGGCGATATGGTGCCGGCAGATGCCCGCATCATCACCGCGCGCGACCTGTTTGTGATCGAGTCCGCACTCACCGGCGAGAGCGAGGCCGTCGAGAAGACCACCGCCGCCACCGTCGTCGAGGGCGCCGACGGCTCCGCACTACCACTCTCTGCCTGCAAGAACATCGTCTTTACCGGCACCTCCGTGCAAAACGGCGCCGCCATGGCGCTTGTCGTTGCCACAGGCTCGGACACCTACCTGGGCGGCATCGCCAAGATGCTCAACGGGCGCGGCGAAAAGAGCGCGTTTGACCGCGGCGTCTCGAGCGTCTCCATGTTGCTCGTACGCCTGATGCTCGTTATGGCGCCGGCCGTCTTTGCCATCAACGCCGCCACCAAGGGCAACGTCATCGACGCGCTGCTGTTCGCCACGAGCGTGGCCGTGGGCATCACGCCGCAGATGCTTCCCGTCATCGTGACCACGAGCCTGTCGCAGGGCGCCAAGGACCTCGCCCGTCGCCAGGTTATCGTCAAGGAGCTGCCGGCGATTCAAAACCTCGGAGCGATGGACGTCCTGTGCTGCGACAAGACCGGCACCCTCACCGAAGACCGCATCGTGCTCGAGCGCTACCTCAACACCGATGGCAACGAGGACGCGCGCGTGCTGCGCCATGCGTTTTTGAACAGCTTCTTCCAGACCGGCCTCAAAAATCTTATCGACCTGGCCGTAATCGACCGTGCCGATGTGCCGCCCTCGACCGTCGTGCCCGATTCTCTGCTGGGACAGAGTCTGCGCGAC
>CAUBWQ010000027.1 GCA_958439775.1 uncultured Collinsella sp.
GCATCTCGGGGGTGTAGACATCGAAGACGCCAGCGTTGTGGGTCTTGCGCTCGAAGGTGTAGCGCTCGACAACGTTCTCGTCGACCTTGTAGCCGTGCTGGCTGGCAGCCTGGCAAGCGATGCGGATACCACCGTTGACGTGCAGCGCGCGCTTGAGCGGCTTGTCGGTCTGGAGGCCAACAATGGTCTCCTTGTCGCGATGGGCATTATCGATGTAGCCAGCGGGGTGGCTCACGATACCCGTGACGGTCTTGGTGTCCATATCGAGGACACCACCCTGCTCGCGCTCCTTAAGCAGCAGGTCGAGAACCTCGCCCCACAGCTCCTTGGTACGCTCGGTCGGACCTACGAGGAACGACTCGTCGCCCTCGTAGGGGGTGTAGTTCTTCTGGATGAAGTCTCGGACGTCAACCTCTCCCGTCCAGATGCCTTCCTTGAAGCCTTCCCATGCCTCCTGCATTGTGTAACCACGCTCCTAGTTACGTGTTATGCGGCGCTCTCTCACACCGCTGCTTATTGAATTCTTGAATGTTCGGCTTGCACTACCGGCTTCTTCCGTTCTTCACCACACGTCGGTGCAGGGAAAAACGTTTGTCCACCTTGGAACTACAACCCAAAACCCAAGATTTCACCCGTCTGAGAAGGATAACATAGCGACCCTCTCCATCTGGGCTGTTATATGTTTCTTTTTTTATATCATAAAGGCGTTTTTTACAAACCCGCAGGAAATGCGAGCGCGAACAACTACCGTTCACCGATTTGTATGTTATTTTTCCTTGCCTTTGTACGACGTTCGCTCTAGCTGTTATGCCAGCTTTAGCAGGGTAAAGTGTCCCAGAGACCCTACAGAAACTGCAGGGCGGCCACGGGATCCCCCGTGGCCGCCCTGTGGCGTAGCTAGTTTTTAGCTTTGATTGCCGCTTGGCATTAGGCGGCTGCGGCGGCCTTGTCGGTCGTTGTCTTGCTATCGCCGTTGCCCTGGCCCTCAAAATGCTTGTGGCACCAGCTGGTAACGAGCGGGGTCAAAATGGCCGTCACGATAGCGCAGGCAGCAACCTGTGCCGTAGCCGTCGCGAGCACAGCACCACCGTACATGGCCTCGTTGACGCTTGCCATGGCGGCAGGCGTGGCCACATTGGCTCCGGCGCAGCTCGAAATGGCCGCACCTGCGACACCCGTACCGCCCGTGAGCTTATCGACCGCGATAACGGGAATTGCAAAGACCACCGAGCAGATCACGCCGAGCAGAATACCGGGGAGACCGCCATTAATGAGCTGGCCAAAGGTCATGGTCGAGCCCATGGCAAAGAAGACGAGCACGATGACGGCGGAAAGTGCCGGTGCCATCATCTTCTTAAAGCTCGGGAAGAGGTTGCCCAGAATAATGCCGACGACGATCGGCAGGATGGCGCCCACGAGCGACCAGCCGATCGGAGCCTGACCGGCAGCGCCGAGCACGATCATCGTGACCGGAGGGCCGACAACCAGCGTGGTGATGGCGACGGCGCCACGCTCGGCCTCATTGCCCATGGTGCCCATAAGACCAGCGTACATAGCGTTGTTGGCGCCGGTGCAAGCCGCCAGCATCACCATGGCAGAGATGCCAAACAGGTTGTCGTTGAACACATAAAGGATGAGCAGCGACACGGCAACGACCACGATCTGCTTGACGGCGATGATGATGGCGCCGCGTGCAGCGGCGGCAGGAGCGCTCTTAAACGAAATCGTCGTACCGACGATGAGCAAAAAAGCGCCCACGAGCGGGCCTGCGCCCTGCTGGGTCATACCAAGCGTAAAGCTGCCGAGCGTTTTGAACAGGTCGGGGAATAGCGTGTTGAGCAGGCAGCCCAGCAAAAGCGGCACCAAAATATTGGCACCCGGGATGGAGGACATCTTAAAGAACGGCTCCTTTGCCGCCGGCGCCTCCACCGCAGTCGATTCACTCATATATATCTCCTTTGGATGCATGCGAATCGTAGCCGCACGCGCCTATGTCAGAAAGAAGGCGACGGTCCCGAGTCGCAGGAGCCGTCGCCGAATAATCATCGCGGGGTATTACCCGTCCAGGACGATGCCGCCGTCGCAGTCACCGATCTCGCCGTTCACGAAGCTGGCGAGGTCGGAAGCGAAGAACAGCACCATCTGCGCAGGCTCGCTGGCCTGGGCAGCGCGGCCCAGAGGAATACCGTTGATGATGCGCTGAGAGTTCTCGTCAGAGAGAATCGAGGTCATATCGGTCAACGTGAGCGACGGGCACACGGCGTTGCAGCGAACGCCAAACTTGCCGCCCTCCTTGGCGACCGCCTTGGTAAGGCCGTTGACACCGGCCTTGGAGCTCGCGTAGGCAGCGGTGCCAAGCAGGCCGCCGCCGATCTTGCCAGCAACGGAGCTCACGTTGACGATAGTGCCGGCATGCGCCGCCTTAAAGTGCGGGTACACGGCGTTCATCATAGTGAAGGTACCGTTGAGGTTGATATCGATAGTGCGGCGCCACTCGGTGTCATCGATCTCGTCGAACTTCTTGGTGCTGATGACGCCAGCGCAGTTAATCAAGATGTTGGTTTGCGGCAGGTCCGTAAAAATCTGCTCGACGGTCTCGCGCGCCTTGGGCGCATCGGCGACATCGAGCTGATAGAACTTGTTGCCCTCGCCAAGCTCGGCCACAGCGGCCTCGCCCTTAGCAGCGTTCCTTGCGATGAGCGCGACATGTCCGCCGCCCGCGACGATGCCCTTGGCGATCTCGAGGCCAATGCCCTGAGTGCCGCCCGTGACAATCGCGGTCTTGCCCGTGAAGTCAAATGCCATGACTCCATCCCCCTTTATGTAAGGTGTCTCCTTGCGGGAAGTTGGAGCATCGCACGTGGCGATTATATGAGTCCCAGTCGTCATGGTGGTGACAACCCCTCGCCTAACCGCGGGCATGATAGTTCTTTGAAACGCTTTAGCAATTGAATGATTTTAAGTCTTAATGAGCTCTTAATATTGCCTACTGTATGAGGCCCGCGTATGGGGGTATCATCTTCCACCGAAAATAGTTTCTAGTGTTAGGGGTTTTCGGTGGAAGATACCGATTTCCATGAGCTTGGGCGTCAGCTCTTTACCGAGTTTGGCAGCATGCACCAGCGCGTTTCGCGCTTTGCCGACCAGGCTCTGGGTGGCGAGATGGCCGTCATGCGCGCCCTCATGCGCGCCGGCGGCTCGCTCACGCCGAGCGAACTCGCTGATCGCGCCTGGGTCTCGAGCGCCCGCATCGCCAATATCCTGCGCGCCCTCGAGGCCAAGGGCTGGGTCGAGCGCGAGCACTCAAAGACCGACCGTCGTCGCGTACACGTCACGGTGACCGACAAGGGATTCCAGGTCATCGAAATCAAACGCCGGGAATTCGAGGACCGCACCGCGGCCTTCCTCGAGCAGCTCGGCGAAACAGATACCCAGGAGATGGTGCGCCTTCTAAGACGTGCCAACGAAATTATCGACCGCAATCAAGAAAGGAGAGATGCCGAGTGAGGATTCTCAAGCTCTTTAAAAAACATATCCTGGCACTGTTCGCAGCTATCGTACTTATCGTAATCAGCTGCAACGCCGATCTGGCGCTGCCTACCTATATGAGCGACATCGTCGACGTGGGTGTGCAGCAAGGCGGCATCGCGTCGCCCGTGCCCGACACCATCCGTGCCGAATCGCTCGACGACCTCGAACTCTTTATGAGCGATAAGGACGCCAAGGCTGTGGAGGCCGTGTTTAGCAAGGCGGACAATAACGGCATTCGAACGTACAAGGGCACCGAGGAAGAACGTGCCGATGGAGGCAAGATTGCCGACATTATGAGCCTGCCCGAAACTGTCGTCCTTTCGCTCAACCAGGGCATTGACGCCAACTCCATGGGCGACATGATGGGCTCGTCCAGCGAGAAAGACAACAACGCTGCCCAGGCCATGCCCACCCCCGAGCAAATGGCAGCGATGACGCCCGAGCAGCTCGCCGAGATGCAGCAGAAGGCCGCGGCGGCGCAGAACATGCAAAAGCAGATTGATGCCGACGGCGGTAAGATCACTATGAAGAGCCTGCGCCTGGGTGTCGAGGGCGGTCTGGTAGACCAAAGCAAGCTCGTCGAGGGCGCCAACCAAATGGCGGACAAAATGGGCTCCATGTCGGGCTCCATCGTCACCCAGCGCGCCGTGAGCTATGTACAGGACGAGTACAAGGCGCAGGGCATCGACCCCGCCGACGTGCAGAACACCTACCTGAGCCGCATGGCGACCACGATGTTTGGACTGTGCCTCGTGTCGCTCGTCGCCACCATCCTGACCGGTGCCGTGGCTTCGCGCACCGCCTGCTCCATCGCCCGCGACCTGCGCCGCGAGACCTTCAACAAGGTTATGCACTTCTCGCCGGCCGAGGTGGGCAAGTTTAGCCAGGCCTCGCTCATCACCCGCTGCACCAACGACATTCAGCAGATCCAGATGGCCGCAACTCTGTTTATCCGCATGTGTCTGATGGCCCCCGTCATGGGCATCGTCGCCGTCATGCGCGTCCTGGCCAACCATACCGGCCTGGAGTGGACCATCGCCGTTGCCATCATCGCGGTCTCGGCCGTCGTCGGCGTGCTTATGGGCCTCACCATGCCCAAGTTCAAAAAGATGCAAAGCTTTGTTGACCGCGTGAACCTTACCGCCCGCGAGCTGCTCGACGGCCTTATGCCCATCCGCTCGTTCAACCGCGAGGAACATGAGCTCGAACGTTTTGACAAGGCGTCGCTCGACCTGATGACCACGCAGCTCTACACCAACCGAGCCATGAGCTTTATGATGCCGCTCATGATGCTCGTCATGAACTGCATCACCGTGCTTATCGTCTGGTTTGGCGCGCAGGGCGTGTCCGACGGCGTGATGCAGGTCGGCAACATGATGGCGTTTATCTCCTACACCATGCAGATCGTCATGGCGTTTATGATCCTCACCATGGTTTCGGTCATCCTGCCCCGTGCCGAGGTCGCAGCCGAGCGCGTAGATGAGGTCATCACCTGCCCCACGAGCATCAACGACCCTGCCTCGCCCAAACTGCCCGCGGCCAGCTCGCCGCGCGGTGAGCTCACCTTCCGCGACGTGAGCTTCCAGTACCCCGATGCCCGCGCCGACGTCATTAGCGGTGTGAACTTCACCACGCATGCCGGTCAGATGCTCGGCATCATTGGCTCCACGGGCTCGGGCAAGTCAAAGCTCGTACAGCTGATTCCGCGTACGTAAGACGTTACGGGCGGCAGCATTTCGCTCGACGGCATCGACGTGCGCGACATGACCCTTTCCGAGCTGCGCCGCCGCATTGGTTACATCCCGCAGCAGGGGCGTCTGTTCTCGGGCACCGTCGAGAGCAACCTCAAGTTTGCCGGCGACATGGTGAGCGATGATGACATGCGCCAGGCCGCGCGCATCGCACAGGCCGAGGACTTTATCGCCGAGCGTGAGGGCGGTTACGACTCCCCCATCAGCCAGGGCGGCTCCAATGTTTCGGGTGGTCAGCGCCAGCGTCTGGCCATCGCCCGCGCATTGGCCAAAAAGCCCGAGGTCGTGGTGTTCGATGACTCGTTTAGTGCCCTCGACTACAAGACCGACGCGCGCCTGCGCGAGGAGCTGGCCAAAAACGTTACCGACGCCGCACTCGTGGTCGTGGCCCAGCGCATCGCGACCATCATGCACGCCGACCAGATCATCGTGCTCGACGACGGCCACGTAGTGGGCACCGGCACGCACGAGGAGCTGCTGCGCAGCTGCCCGGCGTACCTGGAGATCGCACAGTCGCAGCTTTCCGCCGAGGAGCTGGGGCTTACCCAAGAAGAAATTGCAGCCGTCATGGAAGGAGGCGAGCGCTAATGGCAGACGAGACCAAGACTCAGATTCCCAAGCC
This sequence comes from uncultured Collinsella sp., assembly GCA_958439775.1. Lineage (GTDB taxonomy): Bacteria > Actinomycetota > Coriobacteriia > Coriobacteriales > Coriobacteriaceae > Collinsella. Next base: position 5,905 of record CAUBWQ010000027.1, read on the forward strand.
CACCCGCCAGCGTGGTCCCATGGGCCGCATGGGTGGCATGCGTCGTGGCGAAAAGGCCAAGGACTTTAAGGGCACCATGAGGCAGCTGCTCGGCTATATCGGCCAGCACAAGATTGCCGTGTTTGCCGCCGTCGCCTTTGCCGTGTGCTCGGTCATCTTTAACATTGTGGGACCCAAGGTGCTCGGCCAGGTTACGACCAAGCTGTTCGAAGGCCTGGTCGCCAAGGTCAACGGCACCGGCGACGTTGACTTTGACTGGATCGCCAAGACGCTCGGCTTTTTGCTCTGCCTATATCTGGCGAGCTCTGTCTGCAGCCTGGTCCAGGGCTGGCTCATGACCGGCGTCACGCAAAAGATCTGCTACCGCATGCGCAAGGAAATCGCCGCCAAGATTGCCGTCGTGCCGATGAGTTACTTCAACGGCCACAGCAAGGGAGACGTACTCAGCCGCATCACCAACGACGTCGATACGCTGGGTCAGTCGCTCAACCAGAGCGTGACGCAGCTCATCACGTCGGTGACGCAGATTATCGGCGTGCTCGTCATGATGCTTTCGATCAGTCTGCCGCTTACTGGCGTCACCGTGCTCACGCTGCCGGCCGCCGCGATTATCCTGACCGTAATGATTCACTTCTCGCAGCCGTACTTCCGAGAGCAGCAGCAGGTTCTGGGCGCCGTCAACGGCATTATCGAGGAGGACTTTGCCGGCCAAAACGTCATCCAGGTGTTCGACCGCGCCGAGGCCTCAATCGAGGAGTTCGACCGTCAAAACGACCGCCTCTTTATTAGTGGCTGGCGCTCGCAGTTCCTGTCGGGCCTGATGATGCCGCTTATGAGCTTGGTGGGCAACATGGGCTACGTGGGCGTCGTCGTGGTGGGCGCGCAGCTCGCACTGACCGGCAATGCCACGCCCGGCGACATCCAGAGCTTTATCCAGTACGTTCGCAACTTTACGCAACCCGTGCAGCAGCTGGGCAACGTGAGCAACACGATGCAGTCGATGGCTGCCGCCACCGAGCGCGTCTTTGAGTTCCTGGCCGCGCCCGAGGAGGAGCAGAAGGCCGACGCGCAGATTCCCGAGAAGCGCCCCGGCCACGTGGAGTTTGACCATGTCAAGTTTGGCTACACGCCCGACAAGACCATCATCCACGACTTTAGCTGCGAGGCGCAGCCCGGCCAAACCATTGCCATCGTCGGCCCCACCGGCGCCGGCAAGACCACGCTCATTAAGCTGCTGCAGCGCTTTTACGACGTGGACGACGGTTCGCTGCGCGTCGAGGGCGTCGACGTGCGCGACTGGGACCGCGCGGCGCTGCGCGGCGAGTTTGCCATGGTGCTGCAGGACACCTGGCTGTTTAACGGTACCATCCGCGAGAACATCCGTTACGGACGCCCCGATGCGAGCGATGCCGAGGTCGAGGCCGCTGCACGTGCTGCACGCTGCGACCACTTTATCCATACGCTCGCCGGCGGCTACGACTTTATGATCAACGAGGAGGGCACTAACCTGTCGCAGGGTCAGCGCCAGCTCGTGACCATCGCCCGTGCCATTTTGGCCGACCGCCCGGCGCTGATTCTGGACGAGGCGACCTCCAACGTCGATACCCGCACCGAAGAGCTCATCCAGCGCGCCATGGATGCGCTGATGCAGGGCCGCCCGAGCTTTGTCATCGCGCACCGCCTGTCCACGATCCGCAACGCCGACGTGATCTTGGTAATTCGCGACGGCGACATCGTCGAGAAGGGCACACACGACGAATTGCTCGCCCAGGGCGGCTTCTACGCCGATCTGTACAATTCGCAGTTCGACGAAGCGGCGTAAAAACCGGCGGCAAACAACCGCAATGCTAAGAAAACGGGGGCGCAGGACAACCTGCGCCCCCGTTTTTGTTTTGCGACCCTCGAACCGTCTCCCCTGGGACCTGATTGACAGCCCCTTCGAGGCCCCGTGGGCAAAAAAGGGCAAATATGAGTACTGTTACCTTTTTAGTAACAGCCAAAACAGCCCCAAATGCCGTTTTCACGGCTTACACGCGTCCCTAAATTGATCAAACAGCCCTATAGCGGACTTATATGTGTTTGCGTTAATAAACATATTTTGCTGTTATGTCTATTATTTTGCGAAGGCAATATGATACTAAGATAGCAACCGTACTCATATTTGGCATTTTTTGCCCACAGGGTATTTCCTGGGGAACTGACAACAGCCTTAGGGTCCCGCGCGGCGCCGCTCCCTCCCGGCATTCGCCGACGTTTGCCCAGATAAAACCTGCCAAAATAAACCTGTCTCTTTTTGGTAGGTTTCGGGGTGACAAGGACTTGCACTTTAGCGTGCGACAGCGGATAATGCCGAGCATTCGACAATACGCTTATTGCTCTTTCTATTGATTGAGGAGACCCCTATGGCCATGGAATTCAAACGCAGGCTGCCGATCCCCATGGAGATCCGCGAGGAAATGCCGCTTTCTGCCGAGCTTACCACCAAAAAGCAGGCATTTGACGCCGAGGTCGCCAAAGTCTTTACCGGCGAGGACGCACGTAAGGTGCTCATCATCGGCCCGTGCTCTGCCGACCGCGAGGATTCGGTGCTTGAGTACATGAACCGACTGGCCAAGACCGCCGAGGAGGTCAAGGACAAGCTCATCATCATTCCGCGCGTCTACACCAACAAGCCGCGCACCAAGGGCACCGGCTACAAGGGGCTGCTCCACAACCCCGACCCCGAGTCCGGCGACGACCTGCTCGAGGGCGTCAAGGCCATCCGCCGCATGCACGTGCGCGTGGTCGAGGAGACGGGCCTCTTCACCGCCGACGAGATGCTCTACCCGTCCAACTACCAGTACCTCGTTGACCTGCTGAGCTATGTTGCCGTGGGCGCGCGCTCGGTCGAAAACCAGGAGCATCGCCTGGTGTCGAGCGGCATTTCGGTGCCCGTCGGCATGAAAAATCCCACCGCTGGTTCCACCACCGTCATGCTCAACTCCATCTACGCTGCCCAGGCACATCAGAGCTTTATCTTCCGCAACTGGGAAGTTGAGTGCGACGGCAATCCGCTCGCACACGCCGTCATGCGTG
>CAUBWQ010000028.1 GCA_958439775.1 uncultured Collinsella sp.
GCCGTCACGGCAACGCCGCTCTACCTGGACTACATGAGCGTGATCATGGTGCTCGCCGTCGGCATCGTCGGCAGCCTAATCTGCGTGTATGCCTTGGGTTATATGAAGGACTTCCAGGCCCATGACGAGCACGAGGCCGCGCTGCGCGGGCAGACCGCGCCCGACCGTCGCCCGCAGTTCCTGGCGCTTATGTTCCTGTTCCTCTCGGCCATGTTCGTCATCGTGACGAGCGACAACCTTGAGTGGCTGTTCTGCGGCTGGGAAATCACCACCGTGTGCTCGTTCCTCATGATTGGCTACACGCGCACGCCCGAGGCCATCAAGAACGCCTTCACCCAGATCATCCTCAACATGCTGGGCGGTATCGCGTTTTTGGCCGGACTCATGTACCTGCACGTTAACGGCATGCCGCTGACCATCTCGGGCATGATCGAGCTTTCCGGCGCCGGTACCGCGCAATCAGCGCTGCTGGTGATGCCGGTCATCCTGTTGTCGCTCGCCGCGCTCACCAAGGCCGCACAGATGCCGTTCCACACTTGGCTGTTGGGTGCCATGGTTGCCCCCACGCCCACGAGCGCCCTGCTGCACTCGTCAACCATGGTCAAAGCCGGCGTGTTCCTGATGGTCAAGCTGAGCCCGCTCTATGCCATCTATCCCGTGACCGGCTTTATGGTCACGAGTGTGGGTGCCATCACGTTTTTGCTCGCCGCCCTCATGGCCATCTCGCAGAGCAATGCCAAACGCGTGCTCGCGTACTCCACCATTTCCAACCTGGGCCTCATCAGTGCCTGCTTGGGTGTCGGCGCGCCCGAGGCCGTATGGGCGGCCATCTTCCTGATTCTGTTCCATACGGTGGCAAAGTCGCTGCTGTTCCTGTGCGTGGGCACGGCCGAGCATCATATCGGCAGCCGCAATATCGAGGACATGGACGGTATGTTCAGCCGCATGCCGCACCTGACGCGTCTGATGATGCTGGGCATTATGGGCATGTTTGTGGCGCCGTTTGGCATGCTCGTGTCCAAGTGGGGCGCCCTGGTGGCGTTTGCGCAGACCGGCAACGTGCTCATGATCATGGTGCTTGCCTTTGGCTCGGCCGCGACGTTTTACTTCTGGGGCAAGTGGCTTGCCAAGCTTTCGGGCGTCGACCCCACGGCCCAAAACGTTGAGGTCAATGTCCATAAGACCGAATGGGTGGCCCTCAACACCATCGCCGCGCTGCTGATTCTGTGCTGCGTGGCCTTCCCGATTATCTCGAGCGGTTTGGTGTCGCCTTACTTGGCCATGGTGTTTGGCCGCGTGCCGTACGTTATCGGTAAGGACGCCATGTATCTGATGGTGGTTATCGTGGCGTTTATCGCCGTGGTGCTGCTGACGTCATTCCGCGTGAGCAACAAACCGCACGTAAACGTATATCTTTCGGGTGTGGGAACCGACAATTACCGCCATTTCCGCGGCTCGATGGGTCACGAGGTAAAGGCTGAAAAGCGCAATTGGTACTCGGAGGACGCCCTTGGCGAGAAGCGTATTGGCCCCGTGGGTAGCGTCGTGTGCTGCAGTATTATCTTGTTTGCGCTGCTGTGCTGCGCGTGGATTGGGCCCGAGCGACTTGCCATGAGCGCACCCTCGGTGCTGCGCGGTAAGTATTTCGAAGGCTCGGGCGTCGTGGGCATTTTTATTGGCACCGTGGCGTTTGCCTTGCTGGCGCCGCTTGTGGGCGGCCTGATCGACGGCGTTGACCGTAAGCTTTCGGCTCGCATGCAGGGCCGCGTGGGCCCGCGCCTGCTGCAGCCCTTCTACGATGTGGCCAAGCTGCTGCGCAAGGCCCCTGCCAGCGTAAACACCATGGACGACACCTATATGGCATGCGCACTCATCTTTACCGTCGTGGGCGGCGGCATCTTTGTGTCGGGCTCCAACACGATGCTGTGCGCTTTTATGGTGACGCTCGCCGCGATCTTTGTGGTGTTGGCGTCCGCCTCGACGCAAAGCCCGTTTGCTCAGGTCGGTGCCGATCGTGAGTTGCTGCAGGTTATGAGTTACGAGCCCGCCGTTCTGCTAATGAGCGTGGGCCTGTACCTTGTCACCGATAGCTTCGATTCCATTGCCGTGACGGGGCAGTCGGCCCCCATCATCGTGTACAGCGCGCCCATTTTCCTCGCGCTGCTCGCGGTGCTTACCATCAAGCTGCGCAAGTCGCCGTTCGATCTTTCGTACTCGCATCACGCGCATCAGGAGATTGTCCAGGGCGTCGCCACCGAGATGAGCGGCGGCACGCTGGCCAAGATGACCCTTATGCACTGGTGCGAGACCGTGCTGTTTTTGATGTGGGTGGGCATGTTCTTTGTTTGGGACAACCCGGTGAGCTGGCTGGTCGCCCTGGTCGTGATGGCCGCGACGTACTTCGTCGAGGTACTGATCGACAACACCTTTGCCCGCAGCACCTGGCGCAGCTGCTTTAAGCTCGGCTGGGGCGTGGCGCTGGTGTTTGGCCTGCTCAACCTTATGCCCATCCTCGTCGACGTGTTTATTTAGGAGGCGGCATCCATGGATCATAAAATGTCGCGCTCGCCGTGGGTTATTCATTACGACGGCTCGAGCTGCAACGGATGCGATATCGAGGTACTGGCCTCGCTCACGCCGCTGTTCGATGCGGAGCGGTTTGGCGTGGTCAACACCGGCAACCCCAAGCATGCGGATATCTTTTTGGTGACAGGCTCGGTCAATGCTCAGAATCTGCCCGTCGTGCGTCAGATTTACAACCAGATGCTCGAGCCCAAGTGCGTGGTGGCGTGCGGCATCTGCGCGTGTTCGGGCGGCGTGTTCCGCGATGCCTATAACGTGATCGGCGGCGTGGACCGCGCGATTCCCGTGGATGTGTACGCGCCCGGGTGCGCCATTCGTCCCGAGACCGTGATCGATGCCATCGTGGAGGCGTGCGGCATCTTGGACCAGAAGGAGGCCGTGATGCGCGCCGGTGGCGATCCGCTCACCGTAGGCGGCGCCGCTACCTGGGACGGTGGCGTTGAGCTGTGCGAGGACGGGTTTGTGGCTGCGGGGGCCGGGGCTGATGGTGCCGGCGACGGTGACGAGGCCAACGTGTCCACCAGGTCCGCCGCACCCGCCGCTGCAAAGGAGGCCGAGTAATGCAAAAGGCAATCTATACCACCGTTGGGATCGACGAGCTCCTGTCGCATGTCCAGGCGTTCAAGGGCATCGGCGCGCGCTTTGTGCAAATGCACGCCGAGCGCAACGTCGACGACGGCACGTACCGCCTGATCTATACGTTTATCAACGTTCGTGCTGCTCAGGAGCATATTGCGCAGGACGGCAACTACGCGATTGAGAACCTGGTGGTTGAGGGTATCGACCAGTATCAGGAGATTCCGTCCATCAGCTCATATTATCCGGCGGTGTTTCCGTTTGAAAATGAGGCCCACGACCTGTTTGGTCTTGCCATCACCGACATGCAGCTCGACTTTAAGGGCTTTTTCTACCATGTCTCGACTGACGAGCCCATGAGCGTTATCACGCCCGAGGTGAAGGCCGCGCGCGAGAAGGCCATGAAGGTCCGCGCGGCCGCAGAGGCCAAAGCGCGCAAGGCCGCGGCCGAAAAGGCCGCCGCTGCCACGGCCGCTGCGGGGGAGGGCGTTGCGGGCGCTGGCGATGCTGCGGGCGCTGCCGTTGCTCAGCCCGCTGCGGCTGCCGGCTTCGATGCTCAGCACGATGAGGCTGCTGCCAAGGCCGTGCTCGAGGCTGCCGAGCTGGAGGCAAAGCTCGCCGCCATGGATCCCGAGAAAGCGGCCAAGGTCCGCGCGGCGCTTGCCGCCAAGGCCGCCCGCGACAAGCAGAACAAGGAGGCGTAAGGTCCATGGCACATCGCTCCGTTATTCCGTTTGGCCCGCAGCACCCGGTGCTGCCCGAGCCGCTTCATCTGGACCTGGTGATCGAGGACGACCGCGTCATCGAGGCAATTCCGCAGATTGGCTTTGTGCACCGCGGACTCGAGAAGCTCACCGAAAAGCGCGATATGCATCAGTTTGGGTACATCGCCGAGCGCATCTGCGGCATCTGCGCCGTGGGCCATAGCTACGGCTATGCCAGCGCCTGCGAGCGCATGCTCGACATCGAGGTGCCCGGCCGCGTGCAGTATATCCGCACCATTTTGCACGAGCTTTCGCGCATTCACTCGCATCTGCTGTGGCTGGGCCTGCTCGCCGATGCCTTTGGCTTCGAGGCGCTGTTCTATCGTTCGTGGACGCTGCGCGAGCAGATTCTCAAGATTTTTGAGAGCACCTGCGGCGGCCGCGTGATCCTTTCAATTAACGAGATCGGCGGCCTTAAGCACGATATCGAGGACTCCGAGCTGGCCGGCATTGTCCAGACGCTCGATGCCATGCGCCCCGACTACGAGGCCCTGGTGCATACGTTTTTGGACGACAATAGCTGCGGCGAGCGCCTGCATGGCGTGGGCGTGATCAGCAAGAAGGACGCGCTGGAGCTTTCGATGGTCGGCCCGTTTGGGCGCGCCTCGGGCGTGGATTACGACGTGCGCATGTTCGGTGACGGCGCCTATGCGGATCTGGCTGCGTTTGAGCCGATTGTTGCCACCGATGGCGATTGCTATGCTCGCTGCCAGGTGCGTTGTGCCGAGGTCACGCAGGCCATGGACATCATCAAGGAGCTTGTCGGCAAGATTCCGCACGACGGCATCGGCGGGCGCACCAAGCTCACGCCGGCCGACGGCGCGCGTGGCGAGGTTGTGATTGAGCAGCCGCGCGGCGAGGCGTATTACTATGTGCGCGGTAACGGCACCAAGAACTTGGACCGCTTCCGCGTGCGGACGCCGACGTCGCAAAACCTGGCGGGTCTGACGCATGCGCTGCAGGGCGTGCTTCTTGCCAACGTGCCCATGATTATCCTGACCATCGACCCCTGCATTAGCTGCACGGAAAGGTAGGCGTGGCATGAGTTTACTGACATTTGCCAAGACGGCCTTGGGCTCTATGGTCAAGCAGCCGGTTACGGTGTGCTATCCGCAGGAGAAACTCGCAGCACCTGAGCGACTGCGCGGGCACATCGTTAACGACATGGACGTGTGCATTTGCTGCGGTATGTGCGCGCGGCGTTGCCCGGCGGGCGCGCTCGCGGTCGATCGCAAAGGCGGTACCTGGTCGATTGACCCGTACGCCTGCGTGGTGTGCGGCGAGTGCATCGAGAGCTGTCCCAAACACTGCCTGAGCATGGACACCGCTCGCACTCCAGTTGCGGCGGACAAGACTCCCACGGTAGAAACCAAACCGGAATAACTCTGGACTGGGGCTGGTATAGCGCTGGGATAGGGCCGGTGGGGCAAAACTGCCCCACCGGCCCCGCGCTTAAACGCGCGGTTGTACCGCCACGAACAAAACCATGCCGGATTACGGGGCTGGATAGCGAACCTCCGACCATACAGAAAATTGCAAAAACAAAACCGCAGGTAGATAGCCTGCGGTTTTCATGAAAAGCGGTTATGGTCGGGGGTATCGAGTTAAACGTAGTAGATGGGCCGATTTCGTGGCGGGCGCCGTCGGCCGATCTCCGCGGGCGGAGGAAAACGGATCATTTTGGTCCCGCGAGACTTGCGGAGGCGCTCGTGCAGGGCCGCCCGAACAAAACAATGCCGGTTTACGGGGCTGAGTCACGAGCCCTCAACCATGCCGATATCCGTGAAAATAAAACCGCAGGTAGATGGGCTGTCATTTTGCAGAAAATGAGGCTATGGATGAGGGCTCCGACTTTTGCCCCGTAATCCGACATAGTTTTGAAATGGCATTAAATCGGTAGCAGCTATTTTTCTTTGCCGGGGCGGTCGGTCTTCGGGCAATTACCCCCGCAGGTAGGCGATGGCGATCTGCGTGCGGTTGCGCAGACCCATTTTGGCAAGGATCGAGCTGATGTGGTTGCGCACGGTGCCTTCGCCCATATAGGCGGTGGCAGCGATCTCCTTGTTGTCGAGGCCGCGGGCGATGAGCTCGGCGACTTCGAACTCGCGGTCGGTCAGGCTGGCAAAGGCGGCGGGCCGGCGGGTCGCGCCGGCCTCGACGTCCGCCCCATCAAAGTTGATATCCTCGATCGCCTTACCCTCGAGCACGCGTTTGCCGTCCATGACCTGCGCCAACGCTGGCGGAATGGCGGCGACATCGGTTTTGATCAGATAGCCGCGGGCACCCAGTTTGAGCGCCGACACAATGTACTCGTCATCCGAGAATGTCGTCAGAAACACCACGCGCGCCGCAGGGTCGCGCTCGAGGATCTCGCGTGCCGCCGAAAGGCGGTCGCGCTCCGGCATCTGAATGTCGAGCAGTGCGATATCGGGTGCGTGCTCGGCGTAGAGCGCCAACGCATCGTTGCCGTTGGCGCCGGTGCCCACCACCTCGATCTGCGGCTGGGCGCCCAGGATAATCTTGAGCGAATCGACCACCAAGCGGTCGTCGTCGACAACGATGAGCCTCATCGGTCCTCATCTCCTTGCTGTTTGGGAACGGTGGCAAACACACGCCAGCCGCCGGCGCCGGCACGCGGACCGGCGGTGAAGGTGCCGCCAAGCGCCTCGATGCGCTCGCGCATGGAGGCGAGCCCCATGCCCTCCGCGGCGCCACGGCCGATTGCTTGGACCCCGCCCACGCCATCGTCGGTAACGATGAGCTGGTAAAACGACGGATGCTCCATGCACCGTACGGTGACAGTATGGGCGCAAGCGTGGCGCATGGTGTTGGAGAGCGCCTCGCGCAGGACCGCCGTAAAGCAGTTCGCGACGTTTGCGGGCGCATGTTCGGTCATAACTTCAAGCTCAATCTGCGGGCCACCGTCCGAGCGCGCGCCTTCAACAATGCGTTCGAGCTGCACGGAAAGGTCGACGGCGTTGTCGTTGAGCGCGTGGACGCTGGTGCGCACAAGCTGGAGCGCCTCGTCAACCGTGCGTTTGACGTCGGCGAAATCGGCGGCGACGCCGGGCTCATCGGCATGGACCACGCGCAAGGCCTCGGCTTGAAGCGAAGCGCGCGTGAGCTGGTGGCCCACGTTATCGTGGATTTCGCGCGCGATGCGGGCGCGTTCGCCGAGCGTCGCGAGCTCGACTTCGTAGTCCTGGCGGTCGGCAAGATCGCGGTTGCGCGCTTCGAGCGCGAGGGCTCGTTCCTGCAGCTCGTCGCGGGTGCGGCGCATGTGCCGCTGCTCGCGCTCCAACTGGGCGGTACGTAGCGATAGCAAGGTGGCGGCAACCGAAAGGATGGCGGTCAGCAGGAGCGTTCGGGCGGTAAGCGCATCGGCACGAAGGTCCGCGACGAGCGCAAAGACAAAGGCGACGCCAATGCCCAGCGCGACCCAAACGTGTTCACGGCGCACGCGCCGCGCGATGTCATAGAGGGCGAGAGGCGCAAACGGCACAAACGGCGGCACGAAGACAGCCGCGATGATGTAAACGTAACTCGTGGCCTCGCTTGTGCGGCGCGTGCGTTCTCCCTGTGCGACCTCGGCCAGCGAGGTGGCGATAACTCCAAGGCAAAACGCCGCGACCAGGCGAGCGTCCACAGCAAGGCCCATGGCGGCCGCAATGCAGCACGCCAGCACGATCGATTTGTCGAAAAGCCTGTTCATACGGGTATTGTACGCGAAGCCGCGCGCGGGGGAGGCGCCGCCTGCGCAACTGTGACATTCCTCCCGTGCGGCAAAGCGGGGGGCGTCGGCAAGCCGCACGACCAAGATCCTCGCACTCGTGACAAAGCTCACTGGTGGGCGCCGCCCGCTCCTGCGATGATGCAATCGTACCGGGCCGCAAGCAACAGAAGGACCGCCTCATGACAGATATCGTTCACGTCGAAAACCTCGTCAAGCGCTACGATGATCTTATCGCGCTCGACCACTTTAACCTGAGCATCGCCCCCGGCGAGATCTTTGGCCTGCTGGGCCCCAACGGCTCGGGCAAGACCACGTCCATCAACTGCATTTTGCAGCTGCTTGCCTACGACAAAGGCACCATCGAGCTGTTCGGCGAACCCATGACGCCCGCCCGCTACGACCTCAAGCGCCGCATCGGCGTGGTGCCGCAGCAGGTGGCGGTGTTCGACAAGCTCACGGTGCGCGAGAACATCGGTTATTTCTGCAGCCTCTACGTCACCGACCGCAAGCGCCGCCGCGCGCTGGTGGACGAGGCAATCGACTTTGTCGGGCTGGGCGACTTTGCCAAGTTTCGCCCCGGCAAGCTCTCGGGCGGCCTGGCGCGTCGCCTCAACATCGCCTGCGGTATCGCGCACAAGCCCGAGCTCATCTTTTTTGACGAGCCCACGGTGGCGGTCGACCCGCAGAGCCGCAACGCCATCCTGGAGGGCATCTGCCGCCTGCGCGACGAGGGCGCCACGGTGGTGTATACCAGCCATTACATGGAGGAAGTCGAGCAAATCTGCAGTCGCATCATGATCATGGACGGCGGCCGCGTGCTGGCGCAGGGCACCAACGACGAGCTCAAGCGCATGATTCAGATGGGCGAGCGCGTGACCGTCGAGGTGGGCGCCGTCGAGCCAGCCACAATCGAGCGGCTGCGCGCCCTCGAGCACGTGCTTTCGGTTGAGCTTTCCGGCGGCGAGCTCATATGCACCTGCGAAGCGAGCCCGCACAACCTGGTGGACATCCTCGACACGCTGCGCGCCGCCGACGTGGCACTCGGCCGCGTGTGGAGCGAGCCGCCGACCCTCAACGACGTGTTCCTCGAGATCACCGGCCGC
>CAUBWQ010000029.1 GCA_958439775.1 uncultured Collinsella sp.
GAGGAATCGCTCGCATTCATGGCAAAAGGGCCGTGCATCCAATTGGGTGCGCGGCCCTTTTCATTTTATTGGTGCAAGCTAACCCGTCCCCATTGCACCAGATTGGTGCGAAGGGGACAGGTTGGTTTGCACCAAATGGCAGAGAGACAGCGTTTTCCCAGATAAAAGCTGCCAAAATAAACCAGTCCCTTTTTGGCAGGTCGGTCGGGTCGTAGTTATTACGTGGCGGTCGAGGTCGACCGTATAGGCCGCGCCTTGTTTGGCTAAAGTACAATCATCTGTGTTTAACTCGCCCGCAGCTGCACGGCGTGGGCGATGGCCAAAAAGGAAAACCACATGGGATTCATGTCAAAGCTGCTGTCCTTTGGATCCGATAAGGACCTTAAGCGCTACTACAAGATCGTCGACCAGATCAACGGTCTTGAGCCCCAGTTTGAGAAGATGACCGAGGAGGAACTCCGCGCCCAGACCGATAAGTTCCGCGAGCGTTACGCCAACGGCGAGTCGCTCGACGACATGCTCCCCGAGGCCTTTGCCACCGTGCGTGAGGCTTCCAAGCGCACCATGGGTATGCGCCACTTTGACGTGCAGCTCATTGGCGCCATGGCGCTGCACGAGGGCCACATCGCCGAGATGAAGACCGGCGAAGGTAAGACCCTCGTCTCCACGTTGGCCGGCTATCTCAACGCTATTGCCGGCAAGGGCGTGCACGTCGTTACTGTCAACGATTACCTTGCCAAGCGCGACTCCGAGTGGATGGGCCGCATCTATAAGTACCTGGGCATGACCGTCGGTCTGCTCCAGAACAACATGCCGCTCGAGCTCAAGCGCCCGGCCTACCAGGCCGACGTCACCTACGGCACCAACTCCGAGTTCGGCTTTGATTACCTGCGCGACAACATGGTTACCCGTCCCGAGCAGCGCGTGCAGCGCGGTCACAACTACGCCATCGTCGACGAGGTCGACTCCATCCTGATCGATGAGGCCCGCACCCCGCTGATCATCTCGGGTGCTGGCACCAAGTCCGCCAGTACCTACAAGGACTTCGCGCGTGCCGTGCGTGGCCTTGAGCGCGGCGAGGACGTGTCGCACGACATGCTCACCGCCACCGAGGATGTTGAACCCACGGGCGACTACGTCATGGACGAGGCCAAGCACACCATTGCCGCCACCGAGCGCGGCCTTAAGAAAATCGAGCGCCGCCTGGGTATCGATGACATCTATGCCGATCTCTCCGGTCAGCTGGTCAACCACCTGCAGCAAGCGCTGAAGGCCCAGTACATGTTCCACCGCGATAAGCAGTACGTGGTCACCAACGGCGAAGTCAAGATCGTCGACGAGTTCACCGGCCGCATTATGGAAGGCCGCCGTTACTCCGAGGGCCTGCACCAGGCCATCGAGGCCAAAGAGGGCGTGCTCGTACGCGAGGAGAACCAGACACTCGCCACCATCACCCTGCAGAACTACTTCCGTCTGTATGACAAGCTCTCCGGCATGACCGGCACGGCACTTACCGAGGATGCCGAGTTCCGCGAGATCTACAAGCTGCCCGTCGAGGTCATCCCCTCCAACAAGCCCGTGCAGCGCGTGGACCACGAGGACCTGGTGTACCGCACCATTCAGGCTAAATACAACGCCGTTGCCGACGACGTTGAGCGTCGTCACGCCAAGGGCCAGCCGGTCCTGGTGGGCACCGTCTCCATCGAGAGCTCCGAGAAGCTGTCTGCCGCCCTCACCAAGCGCGGCATCGCACACGAGGTCCTCAACGCCAAGCATCACGAGCGCGAGGCTCATATCGTTGCCCAGGCCGGACGCTACGGCGCCGTGACCATCGCTACTAACATGGCCGGTCGTGGTACCGACATCCTGCTGGGCGGCAACCCCGACGAGCTGGTGCGCGAGCGCCTTGAGTACGAGGGACTAACCATGGAGGACGTGACGCCCGAGCAGCTCGAGCAGTTTAACGCCGAAGCCAAGGAGACCTGCAAGGCCGAACGCGAGCGCGTGCTTGCCGCCGGCGGCCTGACCGTTATCGGCACCGAGCGCCATGAGTCCCGTCGTATCGACAACCAGCTGCGCGGCCGTTCCGGCCGTCAGGGCGATCCGGGCGAGACCCAGTTCTACCTGTCGCTCGAGGACGACCTCATGCGCCTGTTCGGCGGCGACAAGATGGACCGCGTCTCCAAGATGATGGTCACGGCCGACATGGGCGACGACATGCCCATCCAACACAAGATCATTTCCAAGGCCGTCGAGAGCGCCCAGCACAAGGTCGAGAGCATCAACTTCTCCATGCGTAAGAGCGTTCTTGAGTACGACGACGTTATGAACAAGCAGCGCCAGGTCATCTACGCCGAGCGCAATAAGATTCTGGACGGCAAGGACCTGACCGACCGCATCACCGAGGTCATGCACGACACCGTGTACCGCTGCGTGCAGGAGTTCTGCACCAAGGACAGCCACGATGGCGAGCGCGATCTTGAGGGTCTGCGTAAGTGGGTCGTGGAGCTGACTGGGCATATCGATACCCCTCAGTTCCCCGACGAGGACTTTGAGGCCCTGGCTGCCGATGTCCTGGCTTACGTAGAGAAGTGCTACAACATGAAGGCCGAGCGCTTGGGCGAGGACCTGATGCGCGAGCTCAACACCCAGGTCATGCTGCGCGTTATCGATACCCGCTGGATGAACTACCTGCAGGAGATGGACTACCTTAAGACCGGCATCGGCCTGCGCGGCTTTGGCCAGCGCGACCCGCTGGTTGAGTACAAGACCGAGGCCTACGGCGCGTTCCAGATGCTCGTCGACACCATGTACGAGGATTATCTGCGCACGGTTCTGCGCATCGAGATCAAGGCTGCCCCGCCTGCCGTGGAGCACAAGGAGGAGCCTGCGCTCGAGGGCGCGCGCTTCTCCGGTCCTGCCGAGGTCGATGGTGACAACGGCGACTCGGTGCTGCGCAAGCAGGCGCAGGTGCAGGCCCGCACGGCTGTCCAAGGCGGACCGGCTGCCGTCAACAACGGTGGCAAGGTGACCACCTATCGCAAGTCCGAGAGCGACGATCCGTACGTCAACGTGGGCCGCAACGACCCGTGCCCCTGCGGTAGCGGCAAGAAGTTTAAGTACTGCCACGGCAGGAATCGTTAATGGCTGAGGCTTTAGAGGTAACGCCCGCCGAGCTGGACGCGTTCGCGGACCGGCTCGGCGAGGTCGAGTCGTATCTCCATTTGGACGAAAAGCGCACGCGCGTGACCGAGCTCGAGGCTAAAAGCGTGGCCCCCGGCTTTTGGGATGACGCCGACGCTGCCCGTGCCACCATGGAGGAGATCGCGCGCACCAAGGAAGATATCGCTGCCGTGGACACCGCGCGCGGCGAGCTTTCCGATGCCCGCGCCGCGCTGGAGCTTGCCGAGGAGATGGGGGATGACCCCGACGCCTCCGCCCTTCGCGAGGAGGCTGCGGCCACGGCTGAACGCCTGGCCCGTGCCATCGATGAGCTTGAGCTTTCGAGCTGGTTTACCGGTGAGTTCGATCACGGCGATGCCATCGTGACCATCAAGCCCGGACAGGGTGGTCTGGAGGCTCAGGACTGGACCTTCATGCTCTTTATGATGTACATGAAGTATTGCCAGCGTCGCGGCTGGAAGGTCACCATCAACGACTGTCCCGCGGCCGAGGTCATCGGCATCGACCGCGCGACCTTTACCATCGAGGGCAAGGACGCATTTGGCATGCTGCGCGCCGAGGCCGGCGTCCACCGTCTGGTGCGCATTAGCCCCACCGACGACAAGAAGCGCCGCCAGACCACGTTTGCCGGCGTCGAGGTCATCCCCGTGCTGCCTGACGATATCGACATCGAGATCAATCCCGACGATATCCGCGTGGACGTGTATCACGCGAGCGGCCCGGGCGGCCAGGGCGTCAACACCACCGACTCCGCCGTACGCGTGACACATTTTCCCAGCGGCATCGTTGTCACGTGCCAAAACGAGCGCAGCCAGATTCAGAACAAGGCCGCGTGCATGCAGATTCTCAAGGCCCGTCTGTACGAGATCGAGCTCGAGAAGCGTGCCGAGGCGCTTGACGAGATTCGCGGACCCAAGACCACGATCGGTTTTGGCAACCAGATTCGCAGCTACGTGCTCTACCCGTATCAGATGGTCAAGGATCTGCGCTCGGGTGTGGAGACCAGCAACGTCGAGGCCGTTCTCGACGATGGCGATCTGGATCCGTTTGTGATCGGCTACCATCGCTGGGCAACCGGCAACGCCGATGCGGAAGGCTCGGACGCCTAGGCACATGGTTGGCTCTGGGTCGATGCAAACACTTCGCAGGGGTGGTATTTGCTCGGTGAATCGGTAGAATCGAATACAGCAAGAAGTTCAAAGCGCACTCGTTTGGGTGCGCTTTTTTGAGGGAGGCAGCATGGCATATCGTCTGGACATCAAGCGCATTCTTTCGCTGAACTTCTTTCACGATCTGCCCAAGATTATGCTGGGCTGTGCTCTGGCCGCTATCGCGACGGACCTGTTTTTGATTCCCAACGGTCTTGCCGCCGGCGGCGTTACGGGTCTCGCCACGATTATCCAGGCGGTCGGTGCGTCTCATGGCGTCTCGCTGCCTGTCGGTATTCAAACCATTGTGATGAATGCCTTGCTGCTGCTGGTCGTTATGCGCGAGGGTGGCATGTTCTACGTGGTGCAGACGGCGACGGGTTTTGTGCTGCTGGGCTTTTTCACTGACCTGTTCGCTCCGTTTGTGGCGCCGCTGGCACATGCCGATCTGATGCTGCCCGCTATGTGGGGCGGCATTATCACGGGCATCGGCTACGGCATGGTGCTGCGCGCCGGTGCCAACACCGGCGGCTCCGACACGATCGGCCAGATCATCTCGCGCAATACGTCGCTACCGGTGGGCTCGACCGTCATGGCGATCGATGTTGCCGTGTGCGCGCTCTCGGCTCCGGTCTTCTCGGTCGAAAACGCGCTGTATGCAGGCCTTTCGATGGTCATTAGCGGTTATGTGATCGATGCTGTGGTCGACGGCGGCAACAGACGCCGTATGGTACTCATCATCTCGGACAAGTTTCCCGATATCGCGGCCGACATCATGTATGGCCTGGGCCGCGGCTGCACCAAGTTTAAGGCGACCGGTATGTACTCGGGTGCCGAGAAACCGGTGATCATGGTCATCGTGAGCCGTCGCGAGCTCAATACGCTCAAGACGATCGTGCGCGAGCGCGACCCGCGCGCTATCGTGACCGTGGCCGACGTTACAGAAACTTTCGGTGAGGGCTTCAAGGACATTAACGCGTAGGGCCGACTGCGTTCCATCCAAAAGACGTTCACATTGATAAACCGTTTCATCAGCGGTTCTGCCTGCTCAATTGTTCAAATAATGATAAATACTCTGGTAAAGCTTCCAGTTTCCCGCATAATGAATGACGTACGTGCATCGCGGCTGGGTTGGGACGACCTTCTGTGCCGTGCGCATTTTGTCTAATGAGGATGAAAGGAAGGCACAATGAGCGACGAAGAGCTCAAAAAGGTTGCCAACGAGGTAAGGAAGGGCATCGTCACCGGCGTGCACGCTGCCAAGTCCGGCCATCCGGGCGGTTCGCTCGGCGCTGCCGACATCATGACCTATCTGTACTTTGAGGAAATGAACGTCGACCCGGCCGACCCCCGCAAGGCCGATCGCGATCGCTTCGTGCTTTCCAAGGGTCACTGCGCGCCTGGTCTGTACGCCGTGCTCGCCGAGCGTGGGTTCTTCCCCAAGGAGGACCTCGAGACGCTGCGTCACATCGGCAGCCACCTGCAGGGTCATCCCAACATGAACGACACCCCGGGCGTCGACATGTCCACCGGCTCGCTGGGCCAGGGTATCTCCGCCGCCGTGGGCATGGCCGTTGCCGCCAAGCACTGGGGCGATACTTACCGCACCTACGCCCTGCTGGGCGACGGCGAGAGCGAGGAGGGCCAGGTCTGGGAGGCCGCCATGTTTGCCGGCAACCAGCAGCTCGATAACCTCTGCGTGATCGTCGACCACAACGGCCTGCAGATCGACGGTCCCGTCGATGAGGTCAACGACCCCATGCCGCTCGCCGACAAGTTCCGCGCCTTCAAGTTCCATGTGGTGGAGCTCGCCGACGGTAACGACTTCGATCAGATCCGCGCTGCCTTTGCCGAGGCCCGCGCCACCAAGGGTCAGCCGACCGCCATTATCGCCGAGACCATGAAGGGCAAGGGCGTCTCCTTTATGGAGAACCAGGTGGGCTGGCACGGCAAGGCCCCCAACGATGAACAGTTTGAGCAGGCCATGGCAGAGCTCACGGCCGCCGGAGAGGAGCTCTAGGATGGCAGACGTCAAGAAAATCGCCACGCGCGTAAGCTACGGCGAGGCCCTCGTCGAGCTCGCCAACGAGCACGATGACTTTGTGGTCCTCGACGCCGACCTGGCCGCCGCCACGCAGACCGGCAAGTTCAAGGCAGCCTGCCCCGACCGCTTCTTCGATGTGGGCATTGCCGAGAGCAACCTGATGGGTGTTGCCGCCGGTATCGCAACCACCGGTCGCGTTGCCTTTGCGAGCAGTTTTGCCATGTTCGCCGCCGGCCGCGCCTTTGAGCAGGTCCGCAACTCCATCGGCTATCCGCACCTTAACGTTAAGATTGGTGCCACGCACGCCGGTATCTCGGTGGGCGAGGACGGCGCCACGCACCAGTGCTGCGAGGATATCGCCCTCATGCGCGTTATTCCCGGCATGACCGTGATTGTTCCCGCCGACGACGTCGAGGCCCGCGCCGTGACGCGCGCCGCCTACGAGTGCGACGGCCCCGTGTATATGCGCTTCGCCCGTCTAGCCTCGCCGGTTATCAACGACCCCGAAACCTACAAGTTCGAGGTAGGCAAAGGCATCGTGATGCGCGAGGGCACCGACGTCACCATCATCGCCTGCGGTCTGATGGTCGGCGAGGCCCTTGAGGCCGCTGAGCAGCTTGCCGCCGAGGGCATCGATGCCGAGGTCATCAACATGCACACCATCAAGCCCATCGATACCGACCTGATCGTTAAGAGCGCCACCAAGACCGGCCACGTCGTGACCGTCGAGGAGCACTCCGTGATCGGTGGCCTGGGCAGCGCCGTCGCCGATGTCCTGTGCGAGCAGTGCCCGACGCCGCTCAAGAAGATCGGTGTCAACGACACCTTCGGTGAGTCTGGCCCGGGTGCCGAGCTCCTGCACAAGTACGGTCTGGACGCCGCCAACATCGTGGCAACCACCAAGGAGTTCTTGGCATAAGGCAAGGCGAGGCAAAGCATCGCTTCAGCAACCGTATGCAATCCATAACAGGGGCGTCCCCAAAGAGGACGCCCCTGTTTTTTGTCGGCAACAAACAAATTAGGCCCGCACCAAGTAAGGGCTTTCTCCGGGAAACGGGCCCAGACCAGCAAAGTGCAATTCAGACCCCAAGCACGGCGCTGCTGCACCCAAGTAAAACGCAGCGACCCCTTAGTTATCGCAGGCCGGGTACAGGGTTACTCTCCAAATCTTTCCGCAGGACGGAGGAGCCCCCGCCGCGCGAAGCGCGCAGCGGGGGCTCCGACATGTCCGAGGACGATTTGGAGAGTAACCCTGTACCCGGCCGACGGGATCCCTAAGCACGCCATGCTTCTTATGTGCAGTAAAGCTAATGCTGCTAAAATACAAAGCGCTCATGTAGTTTAAACGCACGACGATAAGGAGCACCAGTGGGTAACCACTTCCGTACCTCCGGTGCGGGCGATGATGCCCCCAAGACGCAGGCAGGCGTCCAGGGCAGTCGTTTCGCCACTCCGGATTCAGAGGGCCAGCCTGTTGCTCAGGCCCCCGCTCAGCCGGCAGATCAGGCACAGCCGGCATCCGATCCCTTTGCCTACAATCCAACCAGCGATGTCGCGCTTTCCGGCACGGCGGGTTTTGAGCCCGTTCAGGCCGTGACCGCTCGCGTGGAGCAGCCTCAGGCTGGCGCCGCCATGCCGCAGCCTACCATGGCCGGCATTCCCGACCCCTTGGCCCCTGCGACGCCGGCTCCTCAGCCTGCGCAGTCCGGTCTCTTTGCCGCTATTCCCGATCCCACGCAGCCTGCTGCCCCGGTGGTCGAGAGCGATCAGGCCGCCGAGGTCGCAAGCCTCGATAACGCGCTCAACAACCCCGATTTTACGTCGGTGTTTGCGCCCATCGATCCGCAGGCCAGCCGCAAGAAGATGGCCAAGCAGGCCGGTGTCGAGCCCGTCATCCTTATGGAGCATGTCACCAAGATCTATCCGGCACAGCCCAACAAGCCTGCACTCGACGACATTAACATCGAGATCTATCCGGGCGAGTCCGCCTTCCTCGCCGGTCACTCCGACTCGAGCAGGACCACGC
>CAUBWQ010000030.1 GCA_958439775.1 uncultured Collinsella sp.
ATACGGAACGGGATGGTCCGGGCTATAAACCTGCTTGTACTCCACGCGCAGGCGCTCGCGCAGCTCAACATCGTCGGGCACCAGTGCCTCCCAAATGGCAGGCTCGTTAGACCCCGAAAGATCGGGGATCTCGTCAAAGTGGAACCCCTTCTCTTCCATAAACGCCACGCGGCGACGGTTGTAGAAGCACTCGGTATCGACCAGCACGCCGTCCATGTCAAACAGCACTGCCTTGATCATACGCATCTCCTCCCACCTGCCAAAAAGGGACAGGTTTATTTTGGTAGGTTTTATCTGGGATTTGCGACGCGACAGACACGCCCTCCCCAGAGCAAAAAAGGGGACGGAGCGCAAACCCCATCCCCTCTCAATCAACCCGTAAGGTCTACTTACTTGTGATTAGTAGGAAAGCTTCCACATGTAGCGACGCATGGTCAGCGGGTGCTGACGGGCCTCGGCGATCTGGTTGCCGTACTCGCGCATAACGGCGAGGTGCAGCAGCGGGTTGAAGTAGGTGACGACGCTCGCGGGCACGGCGTCGGCCAGGCCGTAGTCCTTGGAGTCGATCAGAGCGACCTTGGCGCCCATGCGCTTAAGGAAGGTGAGGGCGCGGGCGTCCATCGGGCGGGTAGCGCCATCGGACATGAAGAAGACGTAGGGCTTACCCTCGGTGGAAACCTCGAACGGGCCGTGGAAGTACTCGCCGGTGTTGTAGGCGGCGGCGTCGATCCACTGCATCTCGGTGAACAGGAAGGCAGCGTGAGAATAAGCCATCTTCTCGGAGGCACCGGAAGCCATGAAGTAAATCATCTTGTCGTCCTTGAAGTCCTCGGCGAACTTCTTGGCGAGTTTCTTGCAGGACTGAGCGGCGTTCTCGCAGAGCTCAAAGACGTTGGTGAGGCCGGTGATCATGTCCTCGTAGTGGTCATAACCCTCGGTCTGCTGAAGGATCTCGACAGCAAGAGCGATGGCATAGCCAGGCTTCTCGCACTTGGCAGCGAAGTTGGCGTGGAAGCCGTGAACGATGACGTAGTCAGCGTCGACGGTCAGAGCGGAGCCAGCCTTGTTGGTGAGGGAGACGACCGGGCAGTTGTGCTTCTTGGCGGTCTTGTTGGCCTCGACGGTCTCGGGCGTGGAGCCACCGAGGGAGCAGGTGATCACGAAGGTGTGCTCGTTGACCCAGGAGGGCGTGTCGTAGTTGAACTCGTTAGCGGTGAAGATCTGAACGTTCAGCTTGTCCGTGTTGTTGGCCAGGAAGTACTTGGCGGGGTAAAGGTCGGACATGGAAGCACCGCAGCCGACGAAGGCGACGCTGTGGATCTCGTGGTTGGACAGGACGTCAGCGACGATCTGCTTAGGGAGGTTAAGGTCGATCTCGTACATCTGACACATTCCTTTCGATTTTTGCGGCGCCACTTTGCCGGGCGCTCGCAGGGTTACCGTGGTTTGGACCGAGTCGCCGGCCCGTTGAGGATGTGACAAAGGGACTGCCCTTTGTCACGTATAGGGATGGAAGCCTGCCTGGGGTATGGGATGCCAGGCAGGCCCCCGGGGGAAAGCGGTTAGGCGCTTGGTCGCGACTAGGCCAGAATGCCGGCCGCGGAGAGGGCGATGCCGCCCACGATGGCGATCACGAGAAGCCAACCGGTGTTGACATTCTTCTTGATGAGCCAGTACATAAGGCCGGTGAGGCCGAGGGAAATCATCTGGGGCATCATGCCGTCCAGGATGTCCTGGATAACGACGGTGCCCTCAGCGAACTGCAGCGGGGTGGTGGCGCCGATCAGCGTAGCGATCATGCCGCCCACGGACATAAGGCCCACGATGCCGCAGACATACATGAGCTTCTCCATGAGGTCGCCGCCCTGAAGCTTGCTCAGGTACTCGTGGCCGCCCTGATAGCCCATCTTGGCTGCGAACCAAGTGATCAGCACAGAGGGGACGATGGAGATGAGCATGGCCAGGATCGGGCCCATGATGGAGCCCTGCTGAGCCAGCTGAACGCCCAGGCCAAAGGCGATAACGCGGATGGTACCCTGGAAGAAGGAGTCACCGATGCCGGAAAGCGGACCCATGAGGGAGGTCTTGACCGCGTTGATTGAATCGGGATCGAAGTTCTCGGGATCCTTTGCGTACTCCTCCTCCATGGAGGCGGTGAGGCCCAGGATAAAGGCGCTCGTCTGCGGGGTGCAGTTGTAGAACGCCATGTGACGGTGGTAAGCCTCTTTCTTAGCAGCGAGCTGCTTGGGGTCGGACTCGTCCGGATAGAGGCGGTCGAGCGTGGGAACCATGCCGTAGAGGAAGCCCATGTTCATCTGACGCTCGTAGTTCCAAGAGGCCTGGATGGCCCAGGAGCGCCAGAAGAACTGGCTGACCTTCTTGTTCAGGGACACGTCCTTGGTTGCGGTTGCCATAGTGTGTTCCTCCTTAGTCTTCGTCGTCTTCGAGCGGATCGTAGTCGGAATCGGCACCGGCGGCTGCATGGGAACCGTTGAACTTGAAGCCCATGAAGACGACAGCCAGGCACACACCGATCAGAGCGACCGCGATGACGGACAGGTTGAGGTAAGCGGCGAGCAGGAAACCGATGAACAGGAACGGAGTCATACCCTTCTTGATCATCATGGTGAGCAGCAGGGCCAAGCCGTAGGCGGTCATGATCTTGGTCGAAACGTTAAGACCAGTGGACAGCCACTCGGGAACCATGTTGACGATGGCCTGAACCAGGTCGGTGCCAACAAAGACGGCGAGGAAGATCGGCAGGAAGTACATGATGGCATACAGACCGGAGCCGGCGCAGATGTGCATGCGGTAGGCGGTCTTGAACTTTCCGTTATCGATCGCGCTATCTGCCACATGGGTGAGGGCGGCGATGATGGAACGGAACACGATACCGAGGAGCTGACCCAGGACGGCGACCGGGATGGCGATCGTCATGGCGGTCTCGGCAGAAGCATCGGTCAGGCACGCAAAGGCAGCGGCCACGATGCCGCCCAGGACCATATCGGGCGGAACGGCGGCGCCGACCTGCACCAGGCCCATGGACACGAGCTCGACGGCGGCACCGACGGCAAGGCCGGTGGGCACATCGCCCAGCAGCAGACCGACGAGCGTAGCGCCAACGAGGGGCTGCTCGAAGTTAAGACGACCGAGCAGGCGGGAGTCCCACATGCAGAACACGCCGACGAGGCCGACGAGCACCGCACTGATGAACGTATTCATACCCTTCTCCTTTCAGTCAGGCAAAAGCCTGGTTGATTACAGCTTGGCGTCGATGTCGACGCTCTGATACGTAGGGGTCTGCTGAACATAGAGCTTGATGCCCATGTCGAGCAGCTGGTTGACGTCGGCCTTCTGGGTGGCGTCGAGGAAGACGGAGCTGTCCTTGCCGCCGACCTGATCGGCACCGTCGTGGTTGGCGGTGGCGCCCGGGTTGATGGCGGCGAGCTTGTGGCCCTGGCAGAACTGCAGCATCTCGGCCGTGTTGCCAAAGACGAACATGACGCGCTCGCCGAGGGTGTTGAGCTTGTCCATCTTGGCGAGGGCACGCTCGACGGTGAAGACGTTCAGGCGCACGCCCTGAGGCTTGGCCAGCTTAAGAGCGCCCTTCTTGATGTCATCGTTGGCGGCGGCGTTGTCGACGACGATGATGCGCTCGGCCTGAACCTTGGTGGTCCAGGTAAAGACGACCTGGCCGTGCAGCAGACGGTAGTCAAGACGTGCGAGGACGATCTTGGCGGGACCGGAGCTGTGACGGGGCGCCTTTGCCTTCTTAGCGGGAGCCGCGGGAGCCTCGACCGGCGCGTTGGGGTTGGTCAGACCGGTGCGGGCCTCGTTGATGAGGGCCGCGAGCTCGGCGCCCTTGACGGGAACGGGGCTCATAGCGAGCGTGAGCGCCAGCGGAATGTTGAAACCACTGACAACCGTGAACTTCGTGCCGTTCTTGGAAAGCTCGACCATGTTGTTGTTGACCGAGCTGCCGAGCATATCGGTCAGCACATAGACGGTGTCGTCCGCGTTGAACGTGGCGATCATGGCGTCCACCTTATCGGTGATAGGCTCCTTGTCGTCACGAGCAAGCGACACGACGTGGACGTTCGACACGTCGCCGAGAACCATCTCGAGCGTGTCTTTGGCGCCTGCGGCCAGGCCGCCATGAGATGCGAGAATGATCTGATTCATCTTGCCTCCTCCTTTTCGTTATGGTCATTATAACGTCTTATACGTTGCTTATATTGCTAATTAGTATAAAGACCGTTTGCGGGTGAAAATCGACCGTTCGCGGGTTTAACGCACTTGAAACGTGGGAGCTGGGCAGGCCGGCGACGGCGGGATAACCCCAGGTCGGACGCCGTGCGCAACCCCCTATCGCACGAAGTACCAGGGGCTTTCTTGCACGGTGGGCTCCAAGGCAATGCCCGTGCGTTCCTTAAACAGATCCATGTCCTGCGATTTCTCTGTCCACCACGCGTTGGGCTTAAAGGTCATGCTCTCAACGACATGACCGACAAACACACTGTTGCGCAGCTTGGAGAAGTCGGTGTTCATAATCAGGATGGACGCGAGCACCAGCACAATGCCCAGGACCTTGATCGCGCCGGCGGGCTCGGCATAGACACCAATGCCCACCAGTACGGTGACGACCGTCTCGAAAGACATTACGACGGGAACCTTCGATGTCTCGAGTCCCATGGACAGACCCTGCATATATAGGATGTAGGCCACGGCTGTGGGGATGAGTCCAAAACCAAGGAACAGCAGCAGCAACTGTGGCGACATTGCCGCGGCGACATCCGGCCACGGAGCCGCGATAGCTGCCATAACCGCACCGCCAAAAACAAAGCCCCAAAACGTGACAGCCAGCGGGTGGACCGTCTTGGTTGCTATCCGGCTAAACACCGCGAGTGACGCACCACAAAGGCCTGCAATCACGCCCGACGTGACGCCCCAAACCGAAAAATGAAAACCGGAAAGGTCACCATTGGTCACTGCAAGCACGCAGCCAACGATGTTAAAGACAATGGCAACGAGCTTGTTGGGGGTCACGTCCTCGCGATAAAGCACGCGGCCGAGCATGACGCCAAACACCGGCGAGGTGTAGAGCAGCACCGAGGCCGTGGACATGCCCACCTCGCCCATGCACTCGTAATAGCAGGTGTTGGCGGCGGCCAAACCGACGATACCGACAAGCGCGCAGGGAACGAGCTCTTTAGGTCTTGCCTTGAACAGAGCCAGCGGACCCTGAGCCACGGTAGACCCCTCACCCGGACGGCAGCCCATAAACATCAGGACCGGCGCCAAGATAAGCGCTCCGACCAACAAGCGAAAGGCAGCCATGCTCTGGGACGAAACGCCCATGGCCGAGATGCCGTTTACAAAGATTCCGATGCTGCCCCACATGAGCGCGGCGATCAGCACCAGCACATAGCCCAGATTGCTTTTCTTCAACGCAGCCTCCTCGGTATTGTTTCCAATATGTTTCACACTACGTTATAGTCGTTATATACATTTTTCAAGACACAAATCGGTGAACGAGGAAATGATTCCCAGGAGTGTCCCCAAGTGCCGGCACAAAAGGAACGTCCCCAAGTGCCAACCACGGCAACGCCGACGTTTTGGCAATGTCAGCGAGCGCCCGTCATTTGAGCCAAGGTGCCGTGAAATGAAAAGGCGCTGACCTTCTGGTCGCGCCTTTGAAATTGAACGGCAGATTGGCCAAATGCCGGGTGCGCAGCGTCGGCCGGTCCGCCGTTCGGTAGAACGGCGGAACCAATATCCCCTAGTAATCCAGCTTCCACATGTAGCGTCGCGTCATGTAGTCCTTGTGGGTGACGGCAGAGAGCGCGCGCATGTACACGTTGTTGAGAATCGGGGCAAAGATCAGGTGGTTGAAGTATTCGCTCACGCTGTCCTTGATGTCATTGAGGCCGAGCTCCTTGGCGTCGAGCTGATAGACGCGCTCGCCACCGTACTGGTTGACGAAGCGGATGCCGCGCTCGTCGTTGCAGCGGCTGCGGCCGACGCTGATGAGCTGGAACAGCGAGGTGCGCTTGTCCAGGATCTCGAAGGGGCCGTGGAAGAAGTCACAGGTGTTGATGGTGCAGGAGTCGATCTGCAGCATCTCCTGCACGTTGCAGATGCTAAAGACGTAGGCGGCACCAAAGAGCGGACCCTGAGCCATGACGTTGATGCAGGGCTTGTCGGCGTTCTGCTCGGCCCACTTGGCAGCGAGCGGACGAGTGTACTCGACGGCCTTGCGATAGATAGGGTCGACCAAGTCGAAGACGGCCATGGCGGTCTCGTACTCGGCATAGCCCTCGGTCTGCTGCGTAAGCTCCATGGCGATCATGGTCACGACAGCGGAGTTGGTGCGGCCCATGCAGGACTCGTCGACGGCCAGGCTGTCGTACTGGATCTTGTAGTCGCAGACCTCGGTGAGGCCGGACTCGTCAACATAGATGGCGATGGTGCTGGCGCCGTGGTCCTTGGCGACCTGGGCGGCGATGATGGTCTCCTTGGTGCCGCGCATGGACACGACGACGGCCAGAGTGTTCTCGTTGACATAGGCAGGGGTTGCGTGCACGAACTCGTTGCTGGTGTAGCTGGAGCTCACGACCTGCGTGGCCTCGTGCTCCATAAAGTACTGGGCAGGATAGTTACCGCCGTTGGATCCGCCGGCGCCAATCCACACGACGCGCTTGATGCCGCCCTTGTCAGCCTTGTCAGCCAAAACCTGGGAGACGACGTCCTTAACCTGTTCCTGAGTAGTCATCGTGCATCAGCCTTTCTTCTCGTTTGATGCTCATCACAGGCATACAAGTTACATACATGTTTTGGCTATGTCGACTAGTTGTATGCTATATTTGTCTTAGAAATTTTGCTGATGCGGTTTTCGATAACTAGCTACCAGCGGTTTTATTGTTGTATTGAATACATGCTTGATTAGACTCGCATACAAGTTAGATACAGGTTGATCGCATGAACGCTTCATCTAAAAAGAAACTGAGCCAGTACGAGCGCTTGGCGGGCATGTTGCGCGACCGCATCGCCGCCGGCACCTACGCGCGCGGAGACAAGCTGCCGTCCGAGATGGAACTCATGGACGAATCGGGGCTGTCGCGCAGCACCGTACGCCATGCCCTTAAGGTGCTCGTTGATGAGGGTCTGGTTCGAACCGAGCGCGGGCGCGGCGCCTTTGTGGCCGACACGCCGGCGCTCCACGAGAACAACCTGGTGTTTTCGAGCTATACGGCGCAGGTCCAGGGTCAGGGCATGAAGCCCACCACGCGCACGGTGGACTCGGGCTTTACCAAGGCGGGCGGCAGCATAGCCAAGTTCTTTGATGCCGCCGTGGGCAGCAAGCTCGTCAAACTTGTCCGTCTGCGTTATCTGGACGATGCGCCACTGTGCCTGGAGACCACCTATCTACCACCGAGCTTTGAAGCACTCATCGACCGCGATATCAACGGTTCGCTCTACGCCACGCTGCGCCAGGAATTCCATCGCGCGCCGGCACAGGGACATAAGACCTTTGAGGTGTGCTATGCCTCGCAAAACGAGGCGTTTTTGCTCAACGTTGAGCGTGGGCAGGCGCTGATCCTGATCACCGACTACGTCTACGACACCGACGGCCGCCCGCTCCATGTCTCCAAGCGCATCCAACGCACCGACCGCGCCAAATACACCGAGCCCATCGGCTAACCTGTCCCTAAATGGTAGGTTTGGGGAGGTCGGGGAACCAGGTCGGTTTGGGTTGGTTGGGCGTGCGCTCGGCTAGGACCAACTCCATCCAGCACATGTCGTACCAGCGGCCGAACTTTTGGGCGCAGCGATCGAAGGCGCCCACCAGGCGATATCCCATATGGGCATGGAAATCCTGGCTGTTGTGCGTCAGGTACTCATCGTCCTTGTCGTGCGGCACGGCAATGAGCGCGCACATGTTGGTGATGCCCATCGCGATCAGGCACTGCTTGAGCGCATCGTGCAGCTTGCGGCCCAGCCCGCCGTGGCGCACGTCGCGCGCCAGGTAGATCGACGTCTCGACCGACCAGTCGTATGCCTCACGGCTGTTGAGCGGACTCACATAGGCATAGCCTACCGGACGCCCGTCCAGCTCCATCACCAGATACGGATAGCGCTCGAGCGTGCGCTCGATGCGCCCGGCGAACTCCTCAACGCTCGGCACCTCATATTCGCAGGTAATCGCCGTCTGGCGCACATACGGCTCATAGATGGCAAGCAACGCCGGCGCATCATCGGGC
>CAUBWQ010000031.1 GCA_958439775.1 uncultured Collinsella sp.
AGATGTTCTTCTTCCACCGGATAGGACAGCTCGATGCCGTCATGGCGGTGGCAATGGTGCCGGTTTGGGTCCATTGCATCAAAAAGGTGCGCGCTACGCTCGATCGCGAGCACATGGCGTTCTTGGGCATTTGCGCCGCGTTCTCCTTCTTGCTCATGATGTTCAACGTGCCGCTGCCCGGCGGTACCACTGGTCACGCCGTCGGAGGCGCGCTCATCGCACTGCTGCTGGGCCCCGAGGCCGCGGCTATCGCTGTCTCGGTTGCGCTGGCGCTGCAGGCGCTGCTGTTTGGCGACGGCGGCGTTCTGTCGTTTGGCGCCAACTGCTTTAACATGGCCTTTGTGTTGCCGTTTGTCGCTGCTATCGTGTTCCGTGCGCTCAACAGCCGTCTGCACGACAAGAGCTGGGGCACCTCGATTTCTGCCATCGTGAGCGGTTGGGTCGGCCTGTGCCTGGCGGCCCTGTGCGCGGCAATCGAGTTTGGTATTCAGCCGATGCTCTTTACCAACGCTTCGGGCGCGCCGCTGTACTGCCCCTTCCCGCTGTCCGTGGCTATTCCGGCCATGTTGATTCCGCATATGCTGGTTGCCGGCGTGATCGAGGGCGTGGCGACGGCCGCCATCTACGGTTTCATCAAGAAGACGGCGCCGAGCGTTATCGTCGGGCCCGAGGCCGTCGATGGCCAGCTTGCTGCCGAGGGCGCTGCTGCCAAGAAGACCTCGCTGGTCCCCACGCTCATCTTGGTTGCCGTGCTTGTCGTGGCTACGCCGCTCGGCTTGCTTGCCACAGGTGACGCATGGGGCGAGTGGGACGCCGAGGGAGCCGCGACCGCCGTTCAGGAGGCTGGTGACGACAGTCTGCAGGCTTCGGTCGGCCTTGATACCCCGACCTTTGCCGACGCTCTGCCTACGGGTGATTACCTGCAGGCCTATTCCGAGGAGCAGGGTCTTGGCTTTGCCGGTCAGGCTGCCATGTATATCCTCTCGGGCGTAATTGGCGTGGCGGTGCTCACCATCGCATTCCGCTTGATCTCGCTTACGGTCAAGGAAAACTGAGCGCATGCAGATGGTCGAGCTGCCTAGCTGGCTTGCGGCCGAGGAGCGATACGAGCCCGCGGGGGCTCGGCATCGTGTGATGCAAAAGAACGTCTTGCACCTGGCGAGCCTGCTTGAGCGGGTTCGCCTGGGTGGAGGCGCGCACGAGGGCGGGTCGATGGTCGACCGCGCCCTTTCTTGCGTTTCGGCTCCGGTGCGCCTGGTGGGGATGTTCGTCTGCGTCCTGTGCGTGTGTCTGACACAGAGCCCGCTGTACCTCATGTTGATGGCGGCCATTGCGCTGGTGCTCGTTGCCGTGCGCCCCGTACGCGGGCTGCGCGCGACCTTTGTGCCGGCGCTTGGCGCCGCGGGGCTCGCCGTGGTTTTGGCGCTGCCTGCCCTGCTGCTGGGCGCTTCCGCTACGGGCGCCATGCTCAAAATTGCGCTTAAGACGTTCATTAACGTGTCGCTCGTGCTGGGCGTTTCGTGGACGCTCACCTGGAGCCGCATGTCGGCGGCGCTCAAGATGCTGTATCTACCCGACGAGGTCATCTTTACGTTTGATATGGCGCTCAAGCACGTTGAGGTGCTGGGTCGCACGGCGCACAATCTGTGCGAATCGGTCATGCTGCGCAGCGTTGGCCGTGCGCCTGAGGGATTTTCGCGTACCGATTCGATCGCGGGTATCATGGGCATGACCTTTATCAAGGCGATGGAATGCAGCCGCGCGATGGACGAGGCTATGCTTTGCCGCGGCTTTGCCGGTGCGTATCCGGCTCCCGCGCGCGCCGGGTTTGGCTGGCGCGATGCCGTTTACGCAGCCGTTGTGGTTCTGCTCGCCGAGTTGTGCGCGGTGCTGTAGCGCGGGCGGTCGAGCCGTCGATGTGGATAGGGAAGGGCGACGTTTTGGCAAACGATACAAATGGCGCGATGTGCGCGAGCGGTGCTGCCGGCGCCGAGACCACGCCGCTCATCGAGTTTCGCGACGTGGTGTTTTCCTATGCGGGTCATACGGTGGTCGACGGCGTTTCGCTGCAGGTGGATCGTGGTGAACTCGTTGCTCTGCTTGGTCCTAACGGTTGTGGCAAGACGACAATCATGCGCCTTATCAACGGCCTTGAGCTCGCGGATGCCGGCGCATACCTGTTTGACGGACGCGTGGTCGATGCGGCGTATCTGAAGGATTCTGCTGCTGCTCAGAAGTTCCACCAGCGCGTGGGCTTCGTATTCCAAAACGCCGACGCCCAGCTGTTCTGCGCTACGGTGGGCGAGGAAGTTGCTTTTGGTCCCGCGCAGATGGGGCTGCCGGCAGACGAGCTCGAGCGCCGCGTGCGCGATGCCATGGGGCTGTTTCAGGTTGCTGACCTTGCCGACGCCTCTCCCTATCAGCTCTCGGGCGGGCAAAAGAAGCGCGTTGCGCTGGCTGCGGTGGTGTCGATGAACCCGGATATCTTGGTCCTCGACGAGCCTACCAATGGACTCGACGAGGATTCATGCGACATCGTGGTCAACTTCTTGCTGGCCTACGTCGCGGTGGGTAAGACGGTCTTGATGAGCACGCATCACCAGGATTTGGTGCGACGCCTGGGTGCCCGTGCAATCTATATCGATCGATATCACCATGTGGTCGAGGCGCCTTCGCCGTTGTATGGAACCGAAAGCGGTGCTACGGACTAGTTGCTGCGTAGAGCGTGCGTAGCCGCCCGCGCGGCTTTGCCGTGATGGTATAGTTATCCAGGTTTTTTATGGGGGTGGCTATGCCAAGTTGGAACATTCATATCGCTCAGACGGAGCGTTTGCTGGAGCGCACCGGTGCGCTTGCCAAGAGCGTGCGCGACCGCAATGCCTTTTTGTTTGGCTGCGTGGTTCCGGATATCTTCGTGGGCTATATGGTCCCTGGCATCGCCGATCCCATCCCGTACCGCATTACGCACTTTGCCAAGCCTGAGCCCATCCCAAAGCCTCGTGAGCATGAGTTCTGGGATACCTATGTGGCACCGTTGCTTAAAAGTTCGCCCATCGGTGCGCCAGCCGCGGCGACCTCGATTATCGAGGAACGCGAGCGACTGAACCGCGTGCACTATCCCCAGCGCTACAAGGATGCCGAGCCGGTTGCCGGTCCCGGCGCCTGTGAGTTCTCGCTTGCGTCCGAGGACGTGGCGCAGTCGTTGCTCGATTTGACACTGGGTGTCTGGTCGCATCTGGTGGCCGATACCGTATGGAATACGCGCGTGAATCAGTACCTGGAGGCGCACGGCGGCAAGCCGTGCGAGGAGTTCCGCATTAAAAAGCAAGGCGACTTTGACTGGTTTGGCAAGACGCTCGGCATCGTTTCCATCCCGCGCGCGACCGATCGCTTGTATACTGCGGCGACGCGTTTTGGGCAGTATCCCATCCATAAAGAATATGTGCTCAAGACCATCGGCGTCATGCACGAGATTGTACGCGAAAACCCCGGTGAGCCCGACCATCCGCCATACCGCCTGCTGACCGAGGAGTTCTTCGACGCGACGTTTACCGAGGTGATCGAGCTGACCGAGGCGGGCTTTGCGGCTCGCGTTGCCGCTTCTGACGTCCCCGCAGTCCCCCTGATTGCTAGCTGCTAGCCGGCCGGCTTGGCAGTGAATAGCTCACCCCAATTGATCAACAGCTTCCGTCGCATGGCGTAAACACGGCAAACGAGCTGCACATCTCATAGCATGCCATAAGTAGCTGGTTGCGTGTCATGCCATACAGTAGACATCGGCGCACAGAAAAAGGGCCCGGAAGGCGAAGCCTTCCGGGCCCTTTGCAATGCAAATCTGCTTGCAAGTGCGATTTAGCGCACCTGAGCGACGTAAGCGACGTTGGTCGAGGAGACCTTGTCCTCGAGCTGGACGCTCATACGGGGATCGCCGGCGGTAGCGACGGTCAAATCGCCAGTCTTGACGTAGCCGAGCTCCTTAGCGGTCTCGATCGCCTTGACGATCGTGCCGTTGACGGTGCCCTGGGTAATCTCGGCCTGGTGCGGGATAACGCCCCAGTACATGATCATCTGCTGGACGGCCCATTCGTGGTGGGAGAACGCGCAGATCGGCATGTTGTGACGGAAGTGCGAGATCAGGCGGGCAGTACGACCAGTGGTCGTCGGCACGGTGATGCACTTGGCGCCAACGGTGGTGGCCATGTTCACAGCGGACATACCCACAACGTTGTTGACGACGCGGGTGCCGTGAGCGTCAGCCGGAACCTCGAGCGGAGCGTGAGCCGGGAGGTACTTCTCGGTCTCGAGAGCGATGCTGGCCTGCATCTTGACGGCCTCGACCGGGTACTTACCGGCAGCGGACTCGCCAGAGAGCATGACGGCGTCGGTGCCGTCGTAGATGGCGTTAGCGACGTCAGCAACCTCGGCGCGCGTCGGGCGCGGGTTCTGCTGCATGGAGTCGAGCATCTGCGTAGCGGTGATGACGGGCTTGTAGGCCGCGTTGCACTTGGCGATGATCTCCTTCTGGATGTGGGGAACGAGCTCGGGCTTGATCTCGATGCCCAGGTCGCCACGGGCGACCATGATGCCGTCGGAAGCCTCGAGGATCTCGTCGAAGTTCTCGACGCCCAGGGCGCACTCGATCTTCGGGAAGATCGTCACGTGCTCGCCACCGTTCTCGCGGCAAAGCTTGCGGATGCCGCGGACGGACTCGCCGTCACGGATGAAGGAAGCAGCGATGTAGTCGATGTTCTCGGTCAGGCCAAAGAGGATGTCCTGACGATCGCGCTCGGTGATAGCGGGCAGCGAGATGTTGACGTTGGGCATGTTGACGCCCTTGCGCTCGCCGATCAGGCCGTCGTTCTTAACGACGCAGGTCATGTCCTGGCCGTCGACGGACTCGACCTCGAGGGCAACCAGACCGTCATCGATCAGGATAAGGGAGCCCTTCTCGACCTCGGAGGGCAGAGCCAAGTAGTCGAGGGAGATGTGCTCAGCGGTGCCGTGGAAATCCTCGGACGTGGGCTGAGCGGTGACGACGATCTTATCGCCGGTCTTGACGGCAACCTTCTTGCCATCGACCAGAAGGCCGGTGCGGACCTCGGGGCCCTTGGTGTCGAGCAGGATGCCGACGGGCAGACCGAGCTCCTTGGAAATACGACGGACGCGCTCGATGCGACCGTGGTGCTCGTCGTAGGATCCGTGCGAGAAGTTAAAACGGGCGACGTTCATGCCCGCCTTGATCATCTCACGGATGGTCTCGTCGCTATCGCAGGCGGGACCCATGGTGCATACAATCTTGGTGCGCTTGTACATTCAGACCTCCATCTGACATCGTCTTGCGCTGATAGATAAACCATAAGAAATAAAACTGAGATGATTATAACGAAATGCCGACCGAATACCCCAAAAAATCGACCGTATGCCGAATTAGAAGTTCATTTTTTGCGGTAAAAACGGTATATGAAAATCTTTACCAACCGCTCTGACCGCTGCTATCTGGGCGATATTTCAGTTTGACGATGCGCCGAAGAAAAAACGTTTTATCAATGTTGAGCATCACACGGTCTGCATCGTTGCACTCGAGCCGTGTTTCCAATTGGAATGTTTTGGCTAGACGCGCCGCTTTGGGGTACCATAGCTCCACTATCAACTGCCGCTCAGCACGGCAGCCTTGATGAGCCCTTGCCCTTCTCCTGGGAATTATGATCGGGCATCAATCTGCTGAGTGGCCCGAATCCCAGGAGGGGACTCTATATGCAAAAGGAATACCTGTCCGCCGCGGCGGAGGTACTCAGCGACCAAGGTGTCGATGAGAACCTCGGCCTGAGCAACGATGAGGCGTCGTCGCGCCTCGCCAAGACAGGCCCTAACAAGCTCGAGGAAGCCGAGAAGACACCGTTGTGGAAGCGCTTCTTTGAGCAGATGGCCGATCCCATGGTCATCATGCTGATCGTTGCCGCCGTCATCAGTGCACTCACGGGCATGGTCAAGGGCGAGGCGGACTTTGCCGACGTCGCCATCATCATGTTCGTCGTTATCGTCAACTCGGTGCTGGGCGTGGTTCAGGAGGCCAAGAGCGAGGAGGCTCTCGAGGCCCTGCAGGAGATGAGCGCGGCGCAGTCCAAGGTGCTGCGCGACGGCAAGCTCGTGCACCTGCCGAGCGCCGAGCTCGTGCCCGGTGACGTGATCATGCTCGAGGCGGGCGACTCCGTCCCGGCCGACTGCCGCGTGCTCGAGAGCGCCACGATGAAGATCGAAGAGGCTGCACTCACCGGCGAGTCCGTGCCCGTCGAGAAGCATGCCAACGTGATTGAGCTCGCCGCTGGCACCGACGACGTGCCGCTCGGCGACCGCAAGAACATGTGCTACATGGGTTCCACCGTGGTATACGGCCGCGGCCGCGCCGTCGTGGTCGGCACCGGCATGAACACCGAGATGGGTAAGATCGCCGGCGCCCTGGCCGAGGCCAAGGAAGAGCTCACGCCGCTGCAGGTGAAGCTTGCCGAGCTCAGCCGCATCCTCACCATCATGGTTATCGTCATCTGCGTCGTCATCTTTGGTGTCGACATCATCCGCCACGGCGTGGGCAACGTTCTCACCGATCCGACCGCGCTGCTCGACACCTTTATGGTCGCTGTCTCGCTCGCCGTCGCCGCCATCCCTGAGGGCCTGGTTGCCGTCGTGACCATCGTGCTGTCGCTTGGCGTGACCAAGATGGCCAAGCGTCAGGCAATCATCCGCAAGCTCTCTGCCGTCGAGACCCTTGGCTGCACGCAGACCATCTGCTCCGACAAGACCGGTACCCTTACCCAAAACAAGATGACCGTCGTCAAGCACGAGCTCGCCGCGCCTAAGGAGAAGTTCCTGGCCGGTATGGCTCTGTGCTCCGATGCCCAGTGGGACGAGGAGCTGGGCGAGGCCGTGGGCGAGCCGACTGAGTGCGCGCTCGTCAACGACGCCGGCCTGACCGCCGAGCACCCGCGTGTGGGCGAGGCCCCCTTCGACTCCGGCCGCAAGATGATGTCCGTGGTCGTCGAGACCCTGGATGGCGAGTATGAGCAGTACACCAAGGGCGCGCCCGACGTGGTGATCGGCCTGTGCACCCATATCTACGACGGCGACAAGGTCGTTCCGCTGACCGAGGAGCGTCGTGCCGAGCTCGTGGCCGCCAACAAGGCCATGGCCGACGAGGCCCTGCGCGTACTGGCGCTGGCAAGTCGCACCTACACCGAGGTCCCGGACGACTGCAGCCCCGCTGCGCTCGAGCACGACCTGGTCTTCTGCGGCCTGTCTGGCATGATTGACCCGGTTCGCCCCGAGGTCGCCGACGCCATCCGCGAGGCGCACGACGCCGGTATCCGCACCGTCATGATCACGGGCGACCACATCGACACCGCCGTGGCCATCGCCAAGCAGCTGGGCATCGTCACCGATCGCAGCCAGGCCATCACCGGTGCCGACCTCGATCGCATGAGCGACGAGGAACTCGACGCGCACATCGAGGACTACGGCGTGTATGCCCGCGTCCAGCCCGAGCATAAGACACGCATCGTCGAGGCTTGGAAGTCGCGCGACCAGATCGTGGCCATGACGGGCGACGGCGTCAACGACGCCCCGTCCATCAAGCGCGCCGACATCGGCGCTGGCATGGGCATCACCGGTACCGATGTCACCAAGAACGTCGCCGACATGGTGCTTGCCGACGACAATTTCGCCACCATCATCGGTGCCTGCGAAGAGGGCCGTCGCATCTACGACAACATCCGCAAGGTCATTCAGTTCCTGCTTTCGGCCAACCTTGCCGAGGTCTTCTCGGTATTCATCGCCACGCTCATCGGCTTTACCATCTTCCAGCCGGTGCAGCTGCTGTGGGTGAACCTGGTCACCGATTGCTTCCCCGCGCTCGCGCTGGGCATGGAGGACGCCGAGGGCGACATCATGAAGCGCAAGCCGCGCAACGCCAAGGACGGTGTCTTTGCCGGACATATGGGTCTGGACTGCGTGGTCCAGGGCCTAATCATCACCGTGCTGGTGCTGGCGAGCTTCTTTGTGGGCGTGTACTTTGAC
>CAUBWQ010000032.1 GCA_958439775.1 uncultured Collinsella sp.
GGCCCTTCCATTCTGGCACTAGTGCTAGGTAACCTAGTGCGCCAAATCCTCTCCAAGCTGCAGGACTACACCGTCTACAAGCTCGAGATTGCGGGCAACTATCACCTGGCGCGCCTGTGCTTTGACACGCTCTCCAATCAATCCATGACATTTCACACCAGCCGTTTTGGTGGATCGCTTGTGAGCCAGACGAGCCGTTTTATGAGCGGCTATACGGGCCTGGTGGACGTGACGGTGTATTCGCTCATTCCCACCATCACCTCGGTTGTCTGCACGGTGGCGGCGCTCGCTCCGGTGGTGCCGACGTTTACCGTGATCCTGGTGGGCATTATGGTCGTCTACATCGCGTTTGTCTGGCTTATGTACAAGCGCATCATGCCGCTTTCGGCCGCGACGTCTGCCGCGCAGAACAAATTGTCGGGCGTGCTGTCCGACGCGGTTACGAATATCCTGGCCGTCAAGACCTGTGGGCGCGAGGACTTTGAGCGCGACCTGTTCGATGCCGCCGACCGCGCCGCGCGCGACGCCGAGACGGTTTCGATGCACGCCATGATGCAACGCAACTTTACGACCTCGGGCCTTATCGTCATCACCATGGCCGTGGTGAGCGTGTTCGTCGCGGGCGGCAACGCGTGGTTTGGCATCTCGGCCGGCGCGCTCGTCATGATCTTTACCTATACGTACAACCTCACTATGCGTCTGAACTACGTGAGCTCCATGATGCAGCGCATCAACCGCGCGCTGGGCGACGCAGCCGAGATGACACGTGTGCTGGACGAGCCGCGTCTGGTGGCAGACGACGAGAACGCCCCCGAGCTCAAGGTGGGCGAGGGCGCGATTGATTTTGAGCACTTGAGCTTTGCATACCGTGACGCCGCGGCGGGCGAGAGCGTGTTCGACGACCTGACGCTTCATGTGGCGGCGGGCCAGCGCGTGGGCCTGGTGGGCAAATCGGG
This sequence comes from uncultured Collinsella sp., assembly GCA_958439775.1. Taxonomy (GTDB): domain Bacteria; phylum Actinomycetota; class Coriobacteriia; order Coriobacteriales; family Coriobacteriaceae; genus Collinsella. Next base: position 957 of record CAUBWQ010000032.1, read on the forward strand.
CTCGGGCAAGACGACGCTCACCAAACTGCTGCTGCGCCTGGACGACGTACAGGGCGGTCGCGTGCTCGTGGACGGCCAAGACGTTTCGCGCTGCACGCAGCAGAGCCTGCGCCGCCAGGTTGCCTACGTACCGCAGGAGGCGCTGCTGTTCCATCGCTCCATTCGCGAGAATATCGCCTACGGCCGCCCCGACGCCACCGACGAGCAGATCCGAGAGGCCGCGCGCCTGGCAAATGCCCTGGAGTTTATCGACCGCCTGCCCAACGGCTTTGACACCATGGTGGGCGAGCGCGGCGTCAAGCTCTCGGGCGGCCAACGCCAGCGCGTGGCCATCGCCCGCGCTATCCTGACCGACGCGCCGATTTTGGTGCTCGACGAGGCGACGTCTGCCTTGGATAGCGAGTCCGAGGCGCTGGTGCAGGAGGCGTTCGAGAACCTAATGCGCGGCCGCACCTCCATTGTGGTGGCGCATCGCCTGTCCACCGTGGCGGCGCTCGACCGCATCGTGGTGCTGGCGGACGGCGAGATTGTCGAGGACGGTACGCATGCGCAGCTTGTCGAGGCGGGCGGCGAGTACGCAAGCCTGTGGGGCCGCCAGACCGGCGCATTTTTGGAGGCGTAAAGACCCCATACGTGGGACAATCGTGCCCATAGGTTTGTTACGCCGCCGAGCCGAGGAGTTGTTATGCCACGCGAGACCAATGCCGCCAAACGCGAGCGCGCCGTTGAGGTGTGCGAGCGCCTCAACCGTCGCTATGGCCCGGTTGAGTGCTTTTTGGACCACGAGAATCCCTTTAGGCTGCTCATCGCGGTGCTGCTCTCGGCGCAGACGACCGACGCGCAGGTCAACAAGGTGACGCCGAAGCTGTTTTCCCAGTGGCCCACGCCCGAGGCCATGGCGGGGGCGAGCGTGGCCGATGTGGCCGATACCATTAAGTCGCTCGGCTTTTATAAGAGTAAGGCCAAGCACGCCGTGGAGGCCGCGCAGATGATTGTCGCCGATTACGGCGGTGAGGTACCGGCCGACATGAAGAAGCTCGTCAAACTGCCGGGTGTGGGGCGCAAAACGGCGAACATCGTGCTCAACGTGGGGTTTGGCATTGTCGAGGGCATCGCGGTCGATACACACGTCAACCGCATCGCGCACCGCCTGATGCTGAGCCCCAAGACGCATGCCAAGGAGCCGCTCAAGACCGAGCAAGATCTGCTCAAGATTTTGCCGCACGAGTATTGGGAGTCGGTCAACCACCAGTGGATCACCTTTGGCCGCGAGATCTGCGACGCCCGCAAGCCTAAGTGCGACGAGTGTCCGCTGGCGGATTTGTGTCCCAGCGTGCGCGTGGCGGGGTAGGGCGGAACGCATTTTCGTCTGGCGTTTTTTGCGGGGCTGGGTTTGCCCTTGAGCCGGAGTCCTCTCCATGCGTTACCATGACAGACAATGTATTTGACGTACGACCCGCCGAGCTTGCCCCGGCGGGCTTTTGGCGTTGCAATGCCGGAGGAACAGCATGCTCATTCACCGTATAGCCGCGCAGCTTTACACTGCCGAGGCCTTGCAGACCGTCGAGGCCGGACTCGATGCTGGCGAGGACGTGACGCTGGCTGTGTCGCAGTCGGGCCGCACGCTTATGGCAGCCGCCCAGTTTGCGCGCCGTCCGCGCCCGACGGTCTATATCGTGAGCGGCGAGGATGCGGCCGATCGCGCCGCGCGCAGCCTTGCCGCCTACGTGGGCTTGGCGCATGTGTGCCGTTTTCCCGAGCGCAAGGACTATCCATGGCGCGAGCAGGCGCCCGACGACGCCGTGGTGGCGCAGCGCTGCGAGGCTCTGGGGCGCATCGTGCGCGGGGACAACTGCATCATGGTTGCCTCGGCCCGCGCGCTGCTGCGTTGCGTGCCGCCGGTCGAGAGCCGCTACTGGGAGTCCACTACTTTTGCGGTGGGCGAGGAGATTCCTTTTGACGAGGTGCCGCAGCGCCTGGTGGGCATGGGCTACACCAATGCCGGCGCCGCCGACGCGCCCGGCTTGTTCCGCGTGCACGGCGACACCGTCGAGGTGTTCCCCGCACAGGAAAAGGCACCCGTGCGCATCGAGTTCTTTGGCGACGAAATTGATCGCATTCGCCGCATGGTGAGTTCAACGGGGCAGACCATCGGCAACGAGGACAGTATCGAGATCTTCCCCTGCCGTGAGCTGGCGCTTACCGACGATGCGGTCCACAACATGCATGTGGCGCTCTACCGCGCCAGCCAGGACGATAGCAAGCTGGCGGCGCTGCTCGAGATGGTGGATGCACACATCGTCACGCCCGAGCTCGACCGCTTTTTGCCGGTGATGTACGGCCAGACCGTGAGCCCGTTGGCACACGTGAGCGGCAAGGCGCTCGTGGTCCTGTCCGAGCCGCGCTCGCTGTTCGACGACTGCCTGCGCGCCTACGAGGATATCGAGGCGCGTGCCGGCGAGGCGGGGATTGACCGCCTGGATGGCCTGTATGTACGTGCCCAGCAGCTCGATTTTGGTGCTCAGCAGCGCCTGAACTATGTGAGCCTGATTCGCGCCGGCGGCGCGGTTACGGCAGAGCTCAAGATTGAGCAGCCGGCCATTGCGGGTTCGGACAACCGCTTTATGACGCGCGTTCAGGAAGTCGTGGGCAAGCGTTACGCCTGCGTGTTTGCCATTCCCGATCGCGGTGCGCGCGAGTCGATGGAGCTCACCTTTGGCGACGAGGGCATTACCTTTGAGGAGTCGCTGACGGCAGCGCCCGAAAACGCCGGCGTTATCGGCGAGCGCGTGCGCGTGGCAGCGGCAGATTCTGCCGACCGTGCTGCCCGCCAGGATGCTCATGCTGCAATTCGCGAGCGCCGCGCCGACGCGCTCAACGCCCGCTCGCTCGAGGCTGGTGCCGCCCAGGCAGCCGCCGGCGCCGCCGTGCCTACTATCTCGCGCGGACGCGTGACCTTTGTCGATGCCGCTCTGCCGCAGGGCGTGGTGGTGCCCGATGCCAACCTGGCCGTGTTCTCAATCGCCGACCTCAACGCCCGCATGGACGCCAACCGCGCGCGCAGCCGCCGCAAGGTGGACATTACGCAGATCACGTTCCCGTTTAAGCCGGGCGACTACGTGGTGCACGCCACTCACGGCATCGCACTCTTTAGCGAGATCGCGCGCCAAGAAGTGGGCGGCAAGGAGCGCGACTACTTTTTGCTGGAATATGCCGATGGCGACAAGCTCTACGTGCCGCTCGAGCAGGTCGACCGCATCACGCGCTATGTTGGCCCCGACGGCGACAAACCGCGCTTGACCAGGCTCAACACCGCCGACTGGACGCGGGCTACCAACAAGGCGCGCAAGAATGCCAAAAAGCTGGCGTTTGACCTGGTCGACCTGTATACGCGCCGCTCGTCGATTACCGGTATCGCCTGTCCGCCCGATACGCCCGAGCAGATCGAGATGGAGGAGAGTTTCCCCTACGACGAGACGCGTGACCAGCTGGAGGCTATCGCCGACATCAAGGCCGACATGGAGGCGCCCAAGCCCATGGACCGCCTGCTGTGCGGCGACGTGGGCTTTGGCAAGACCGAGGTCGCCCTGCGCGCGGCCTTTAAGTGCGTGGACTCCGGCCGCCAGGTCATGGTGCTCTGCCCCACGACCATTCTGGCCCAACAGCACTACGAGACATTCTTTGAGCGCTTTGCCCCGTTTGGCCTGGAGGTTGAGGTGCTCAGCCGCTTCCGCACCCCGGCGCAGCAAAAGCGCGCGCTTAAGGCGTTTGCCGAGGGCAAGATTGATGTGCTCATCGGCACGCACCGCTTGCTTTCTGCCGATGTGAACCCTAAGAACCTGGGCCTGGTAATCATCGACGAGGAGCAGCGCTTTGGTGTGCAGCACAAGGAGCAGCTCAAAAACCTGCGCGAGCAAATCGACGTGCTCACGCTCTCGGCAACGCCTATTCCGCGAACCATGCAGATGGCCACGAGCGGCGTGCGCGACATGAGCCTGATCACCACACCGCCGACCGGGCGTCGTCCCGTGATCGTGCACGTGGGGGAGTACGACCCCGACGTGGTGAGTGCGGCGATTCGCCTGGAGGTGGGCCGCGGCGGTCAGGTGTATTACGTGTCCAACCGCGTCAAGACCATCGACGATGCCGTGGCACGCGTGCACGAGGCCGCGCCCGAGGCGCGCGTGGGCGTGGCACACGGCAAGATGAGCCCGCGCGAGGTCGAGGACGTGATGATCGAGTTCGCGACCAAGAAGATTGACGTGCTTATCGCTACGACCATCGTGGAGAGCGGTATCGACAACGCAACGGCCAACACGCTCATCATCGAGGACTCGCAGCGTTTGGGCCTGGCGCAGCTCTACCAGCTCAAGGGCCGTGTGGGCCGCTCTGCCACGCAGGCCTACGCGTACTTTATGTTCCCGGGCGAGCTGCCGCTCACCGAGGAGGCAACGGCGCGCCTGACCGCGCTTTCCGAGTTCCAGGACCTGGGCAGCGGCATGCGCATCGCCATGCGTGATCTGGAGATCCGTGGTGCCGGCTCGCTCATGGGCGCCGAGCAGCACGGCAACCTGTCGAGCGTGGGCTTTGATCTGTTTACGCAGATGCTGGGTCAGGCAGTGGCCGAGGCGCGCGGCGATGATGACGCCGGCGTGGAGGCGGCGAGCGTGGGCATTAACCTGCCGGCCGACTACTTCTTGTCCGAGGAGTACATGCCGGCGGTGGACCAGCGCGTGCTCGTGTACCGCAAGCTCGCAGCGGCCGAGGACCTAGAGAGCATCGATGAGGTGCAGGAGGAGACCGAGGCCGCGCATGGCGAGCTGCCGTTGGCGGGACTCAACCTGTTCAATCGCGCGCGCATCCGCATTCGCGGCGAGCGCCTGGGGCTCGAGAGCGTCACGCTCAGTGGCGGCCGCATCACGTTTTTGGGCGTCGACGTGCCCAAGAAGGTGGCCTTTGAGCTTAAGACCCGCTATGGCGCGGTGAACTTCCCCAAGAGCCGCAAGTTGTCGGTGCCCTACAAGGCGGGCGCCGGCGCGGGCAGCGGCCTGGGTCGCGGCTTCGACGCCAACGACGGCACCGGCCCCGTGGCCGCGGCGCTCATGCTGCTGCAGCAGTTGGGTGCGAGTGACGATGACTAACAAGTAAGGGGCGTGGCGGGGCGGAGTCATCTTTGCCCCGCCACGTTGCAGGTTGATTCCAGCCACATCGAAAGGAAAGCATGTTCGGATACATCTATAAGAAAGATGTCGCCATTATCGCGGTTATCCTTGCCCTTTGCCTGGGCGTGGGCAGCTTCTTCGATTATCAGATCTCGTGCGCGCTGTTCAACATCGGCAGCATGTACGGCCGCTTTATCGAGGCTGCCGGCGAGCTGCCGTTTGAGCTGACGGCGAGCATCGCAGGCGTTATGCTCGTGCGCGCGGTGCGTCCCGACTCCAGGGGGGGCAAATGGCTCGCCGTGCTCGGCATCCTCGTTAACGTTGGTCTGGCTGGCTACGAGATCGTTTCGTCCCTGCGGGTTGGCGGCAAACTCATTGCCGTTCAGCTGGTGCTGACGTTTGTGCTGGTGATTGCTGCTAACTTTATCGTCTATCGCCTCACGCGCACGACCGAGCCCGACGAGCTCACGCGCTGGGCGTTGATGGTGCTTGCCGTGTGGATCGCTCAGGCCATCATCCTCAACGTGATCGTCAAGCCGCTGTGGTCGCGTCCGCGCATGCGCGTGATCGAGGTCACGCCGGGACTCGATTTTCAGCCGTGGTGGGTGATCGGTAACCCCGACAAGTGGACTTATATCGCCGCCGGCGTGATCAAGGACGGGTTCAAGTCGTTCGCGAGTGGACACACCGCGCATGCGGCGATCGGCCTTATGCTCGCCGGGCTTCCCGCGGCGGCCTTTAAGGAAAAACCGTCGCGCCGCCGCGTGGTCTTTTGGACGGCGGCTGTGGTCGCGGCGCTCGTCGCGCTTGGCCGCATCGTGATCGGCGCGCACTTTTTGAGTGATGTGAGCTGCGGTTTTGCCCTGGTACTGGCACTTGAGTGCCTTGCCGCGCGCATTGCCTATCCCAACGGCGTACAATAGCTCCGTTTGAATCATCTGGCCGATACCCGGTAAGAGAGGATTGCCATGCTCGCGTTTAACAACGACTATTCCCACGGCGCACATCCGGCGGTGCTGCAGGCGCTCGTCGACACCAATATGGAGCCGCAGCCCGGCTACGGTACCGATGCACATACCGAGCGCGCCAAGCAACTTATTCGCGAGGCCTGCCAGGCCCCCGATGCCGACGTGTTTTTTCTGGTGGGCGGCACGCAGGCCAACGCGACGGTGATCGACATGTTGCTCGCGCCGTACGAGGGCGTCGTTGCTGCCGAGACCGGCCACGTCGCCTGCCACGAGGCGGGCGCCATCGAGTTTGGCGGCCACAAGGTGCTCACCATCCCCGGCTACGAGGGCAAGATGCACGCCGAGGACCTCGAGAACTATATCCAGGTGTTCTACGAAAACGAGAGCTACGAGCATACGGTGTTCCCAGGCGCCGTGTACGTGAGCCTATCGACCGAGTACGGCACGCTGTACTCCAAGGCCGAGCTCGCGGCGATCCATGCGGTGTGCCAGAAGCGCCAGATTCCGCTGTTTGTGGACGGTGCCCGCCTGGCCTATGCGCTGGCGGCCGATGAGTGCGACATTACCCTGCCCGAGCTGGCGCAGCTGTGCGACGTGTTCTACATCGGCGGCACCAAGTGCGGCGCTCTGTGCGGCGAGGCTGTGGTGTTTTGCGGCATACACGCTCCGGCGCATCCCATTCCGCGCATTAAGCAGCACGGTGCGCTGTTGGCCAAGGGCCGCCTGACGGGCGTCCAGTTTGAGGCGCTCTTTACCGATGGCCTGTATTTTGAGATTGGTCGCCAGGCGATCGAAACCGCGCAGGCGCTTCGTCGCGTGCTGCACGAGCACGGCTACCGGTTCTTCTTGGAGACGCCGACTAACCAGCAGTTCGTGATTCTGCCCAACGAGGACATGGCGC
>CAUBWQ010000033.1 GCA_958439775.1 uncultured Collinsella sp.
GTAAATCTGCTTCGTTTCTTGTAGCCATCAGGGTACCCACCAGATGTGAATCGTACGTGACATTTAACAGATACCATCAACTCATCAATTGCTCACCAAGTTGGTGGGATGCGGTTCCACCCGGCGGTTGAACTACAATAGGACTTGCTAATTGTTGTGAATGGCGTCTACGCACGGGAGCATTCTTATGAATCTTCACCTTTCTCAGTCTGATGGCTTTTTGCGTGTGGCGGCGGCGTCGCCGCAGATTCGCGTGGCCGATGTCGAGGGCAATGCCGAGGTTGCGCTGGCGGCTGTTCGCGATGCTGCCGGGCGTGGCGTTCGCGCGTTGGTGTTGCCCGAGCTTAATCTGACTGGCTATACCGCGGCCGATCTGTTCCATAATCGCACACTGCTGCATGCCTGCGAGGCTGCTCTGGTGCATATCCTCGATGAAACCCGTGAGCTGCCGATCGTCTTTACCATCGGTCTTCCCGTTGCGGTTGCCGAGAATATCTACAACTGTGCCGCCGTGTGCTGCGCGGGCGAGCTTTTGGGCCTCACGGCCAAGAAGTATCTGCCCAACTATGGCGAGTTCTATGAGCGTCGCTGGTTTGCTCCGTCGCCTGCGGATCCCGTGTGGGTTGAATTTGCCGGTCAGGGTCCGGTTCCGCTGGGTTCGGGGCTTGTCTACCGCTGCTGTGATGAGGGTGCCGAGGATATGGTGCTGGGCGTTGAAGTCTGCGAGGACCTGTGGGTGCCGGCGCCCCCTTCGACCGAGATGGCGCTTGCCGGTGCGACGGTGATTCTCAACCCGTCGGCCTCGGACGAGATTATCGGTAAGGCAGATTACCGCCGCAGCCTTATCTCCAATCAGAGCGCGCGCCTGTACTGCGCCTATGCCTACGCGGACGCGAGCGAGGGAGAATCCACGACCGACATGGTCTTTGCGGGCGAGAACCTTATCTACGAAAACGGCTCCAAGCTCGCCGCGACCAAACTGCTTACCTGCGATATGGCCATCGCCGATGTCGATCTTGACCGTCTGGTTGCCGAGCGCCGTCGCTCGACGACGTGGACGCGCGCGGACGATGCGCCGGAGGCCACGACCGTTGAATTTTCGTTTGAGGGCGTGCTGGCCGAAGAACCTGTCCTGCGCGATGCCTGCGATATCGACCGCGTTTTCCCGCGCGCGCCCTTTGTGCCGGCCGACCACGGCGACTTGGCCGAGCGCTGCGAGACGATCCTCGATCTGCAGACCGCCGGCCTCAAGACCCGCCTTGCCCATACGGGCACCAAGGCGGCCGTCATCGGCCTTTCGGGCGGCCTCGATTCCACGCTGGCGCTCCTCGTGACCGTGCGTGCGTTCGACGCCTTGGGCCTGCCGCGCACCGGTATCACGGCCGTGTCCATGCCCGGCTTTGGCACGACGCACCGCACTAAGTCCAATGCCGAGTCGCTCGCTCGTGACTTGGGTGTGAGCTTCCGCGAGGTCTCAATCCATGCTGCCGTGGAACAGCACTTTAAGGATATCGAGCATGATCCGGCCGTGCAGGACGTGACCTACGAGAACAGCCAGGCGCGCGGGCGTACGCAGATTCTGATGGATCTGGCCAACCAGGCTGGCGGTTTTGTCATCGGCACGGGCGACCTGTCGGAGCTGGCGCTCGGCTGGGCTACCTATAACGGCGACCACATGAGCATGTACGCCGTCAACGCGAGCGTGCCTAAGACGCTTGTGCGCCATCTGGTGCGCTATGCGGCCGATGTGTTTGGCGGGCGTATTGCCGAGACGCTGCTCGACATCCTCGATACGCCGGTGTCCCCCGAGCTTCTGCCGCCCACGGGCGACGGCGAGATTGCGCAGAAGACCGAGGATTTGGTGGGCCCGTATGAGCTGCACGACTTCTTCCTCTACTACCTGCTGCGTTTTGGCTTTGAGCCGGGCAAGATCTACCGCATGGCGCTCAAGAGCTTCGAGGGCGTCTACGACGCCAAAACCGTCGACACGTGGCTACGTACGTTCAACCGTCGTTTCTTTGCCCAGCAGTTTAAGCGCAGCTGCCTGCCCGATGGTCCCAAGGTGGGTTCGGTGACGCTCAGCCCGCGCGGCGATTGGCGTATGCCGAGTGACGCTAGCTCGCGTCTGTGGCTTGCGCAGATCGACGCGCTCAATCCAGTTGACTAAGGTTGGCTAAATTGAACCAATACGGGGGTTGCAAGCGTTACACTTTTGCAATCTGATGGCCCGTATCGCGCGGCGCTCTTGTCGGAGCGCCGCGTTTTTTATATCGAAAGGTGGCACCATGCAGGCATCGCAGCGTCTCGACCGCTTTGGCGCGGAGGTCTTCGCCTCGCTCAACAACAAGCTTCTCGCGCTGAAGGCTCAGGGCAAGACCATTTACAACATGAGCGTGGGCACGCCCGACTTTAAGCCGTACGACCATGTGGTCGAGGCGCTCACGCAGGCAGCCCAAGATCCCGAGATGTGGAAGTATGCCCTGCGCGACCTGCCCGAACTCAAGCAGGCCGTGTGCGGTTACTATGAGCGTCGCTTTGGCGTTTCGGGCATTACGCCGTCTATGGTGCAGTCGTGCAACGGCACGCAGGAGGGGGTGGGCCATTTGGGCCTTGCCCTGCTCGATCCGGGTGACACCATTTTGGTTCCCGATCCGTGCTACCCGGTCTTTGAGGCGGGTGCCAAGATCGCCGATGCCAAGCTCGAATACTATCCGCTGGTTGCCGAGCACGATTACCTGCCCTATGTGGCGGGTATCGATCCCGAGGTTGCCGATCGTGCCAAGTACATGATCGTGTCGCTGCCCGCGAACCCGGTCGGCTCGGTGGGCACGCCCGAGGTCTACGAGGAGATTATCGCCTTTGCCCGCGAGCATGATCTGTTGATCGTCCATGATAACGCGTACTCCGACATCGTGTTTGACGGCGAGCCCGGCGGCAGCTTCTTGCAGTATCCCGGCGCGCTCGAGGTGGGCGTTGAGTTCTTCTCGCTCTCCAAGTCGTTTAACGTCACCGGTGCCCGCATCGGCTTTTTGGTCGGTCGCGAGGATGTGGTCTCTGCCTTTGCCAAGCTGCGCGGCCAGATCGACTTTGGTATGTTCTTCCCGATTCAGAAGGCCGCCATCGCGTGCCTGAACGGTCCGCGCGATGAGGTCGAGGCGCAGCGTCTGAAGTACCAGGAACGCCGCGATGCCCTGTGCGACGGTCTTGAGGGCCTGGGCTGGGAGCGTCCCAACGCGCATGGCTCTATGTTTGTGTGGGCCAAGCTTCCCGGTGGTCGCACCGATTCCATGGCGTTTTGCGAGGAGCTTATGGAGAAGGCCGGCGTTGTGGTGACGCCGGGCGCGAGCTTTGGCCCTTCGGGCGAGGGGCACGTGCGTATGGCACTGGTCCTGCCGCCCGATCAGATCGCTTTGGCTGTCGAGGCCATTCGCGAGGCGGGCCTGTATTAGAAACCTATTTCGACTCGTCAATAGCTCGAAACCGATTTCGTGCAGTTATTTTACGAATACTGCAAACAATTTCGGTAAACGGTCGATTTTTGGCTGCGAATAGGAGCATAATCAAAGTCCCGATTGGATGTATTGGGATTACGGCAAGCCGCTCGGGTCGTTCCCGGGCGGCTTGTTTGTGGAGAGAGATGGGAGTTTCTAATGGTTAACGAGAAGAAGGTCGCTATTGTCGGCTGCGGTTTCGTCGGTTCGTCTTCGGCGTTCGCACTGATGCAGAGTGGTCTGTTCTCCGAGATGGTCCTCATCGACGTGGACAAAAACCGTGCCGAGGGTGAGGCCCTGGATATCGCGCACGGCATGACGTTTGCCGAGCCGATGAAGATCTACGCCGGCGATTATTCCGATGTCGCCGACGCCGCCATGATCGTCGTCACCGCTGGCGCTGCCCAGAAGCCCGGTGAGACCCGCCTGGACCTGGTCAACAAGAACGTAAACATCTTTAAGTCTATTATCCCCGAGATTAAGAAGTCCGGCTTCGACGGCATTCTGCGAATCGTCTCCAACCCGGGTGATGTTCTGACCTACGCTGCCATCAAGATGTCCGGCCTGCGCGAGGGCCATGTCATCGGCTCCGGTACCGTGCTCGACACCGGCCGTCTGCAGCAGATGCTTGGTGCCCACGTCGAGGTTGACCCGCGCGATGTCCAGGCCTATGTCATGGGTGAGCACGGCGACTCCGAGTTTGTCGCTTGGTCCAGCGCCCAGGTTGCCGGCGTGCCGCTGAACACCTTCTGCGAGCTTCACGGTCATCTGGAGCATGAGACCGCCGAGAAGCGCATCGCCGAGGACGTTAAGAACTCCGCCTACACCATCATCGAGAAGAAGCACGCCACCTACTACGGCGTCGCCATGGCCGTTAAGCGCATCTGCACCGCTGTTATGCGTGATGAGCAGACCGTTCTGCCCGTTTCCTCGCTCATGGTGGGCGAGTATGGCCTGTCCGATCTGGCCATCTCCATGCCGACGGTCGTTGGCCGCGACGGCGTCGTCTCCCGCGTCCCCGTGCCGCTGAACGATGACGAGCAGCATGAGCTCACCGCCTCCGCCAAGGCCCTCAAGGACATCATCGACAGCGTCGACTTCTCCTGCTAAATTCGGCTCGTTTGGGCAACAGGCTACAATGAAAGGTGTCCGGGCCACACGGTCCGGGCGCCTTTTTAGTGCGAGGGGGGTCAGGTTACTTTGCACCACCCCAATGCACCATAGTTGATGGGAGGGCCATGTCGGATTCGCCTAATTTTTTGACCTATGCCCAGACGGCGTTTGATCCGTTTGAGGAACGGCCGTTCTGCGCGGTGGATAGCCTGGTCTTTGCGTGGTTGTCCTATTTGCGTTTGCCGGGTGATATGGCGGAGCTGACGAACTGGCAGGGCCTAGACGTACGCGAGCTGCTGCGCGCCGAGTGCTACCAAGACATGATTGGCGACCTGTGGGATCCGGAGGGGAGTCGTGCCCTGTTGGAGGCTGTGGCAGCAAGCCCTCGCTACCGTGGCGTTCGTGTTTGCGGCTATCGTAGCGTGAGTGATGCCGAGACAACGGAGCAGTTTGCGGCCATGACGTTCCGATTTCCGGCGGGGTTTAGCTATCTTGCCTTCCGGGGGACCGACAGCACGATTGTGGGCTGGAAAGAGGACTTTAACACGGCGTTCCGGTGTCCTGTGCCGGCCCAGGAATCCGCGGCGCGTTATGTAGACGAGGCGGCGGATGCGATTGACGGGCCGCTTTTGTGCGGAGGTCATTCCAAGGGTGGAAACCTTGCGGTGTACGGTGCGGCGATGTGCCCCGATGTCGCCCGTGAGCGAATCGAACGGGCGTATTCCCATGATGGTCCGGGCTTCGTCGAGGAGTTTCTGAGCGGCAACGCCTTCGCCGATCTATCCGGTCGAATCGACAAGACGCTACCTCGGTCGTCGATCTTTGGCATGATGTTCGATGAGAGCACCGAGTTCAGCCTGCTTCAGCATAATCCCTTTAGCTGGGTGGTTGATGGTCGCGACTTCGTGTACTGTGAGCGCCTGTCCGCCGGTGCTCGATACGTTGATGGCTCCATTCGCGAGATGCTGCTTGCGGTGTCGCCTAACGAGCGCGAGCGTTTTGTAGATGCGTTTTTCTCGGTGCTTGAGGCTACGGGTGCTGAGCGGTTTGCGGATATCGCTGGGAATCTACGCGAGAGCCTGCCCGTGATGCTCCAGGCTGCGCAAGGCTTTGACAAGGATACGCGACGCTTTGTCTCGCAGACTATCGTTGCGATTCTTAAGTGTGCGCTTCTGCCCAAACGTCCCCAGATCGACATGCCCACTGCCGGCAAGAGCTTGGCAGAACAGCTCGAGGCTTGGCAGTCCGAGCTCCTGCGCTAACCATTGGTGCAAAGCAACCTGTCCCCGATGCACCAATCTTCGATGCGCCTGGGGCAGGATCGACCGCTATACTGGTTCGTGCCGAAATCGATCTAGAACGGAATGCCGTATATGAAAATCAATCACGCGATTCTGCATATCCTGGACTTTGACTCTGCCGTCAACGTTATGAGCCAGCGCGAGCTCGATATCGAGAGCCGCACCGTGCGTAATTTCGTAACCACGCACCTGCGGCGCGCTCGTACCTCGGCTGATAACAAGCGTGCCACGTTTGCCGAGAACTCCGCGTTTGGTGGTGAGCTCAAGGGCTATTTCTTTGGCGAGCGCGAGTTCGTGGACCTGTCGCAGCAGATTGCGGAGTTTATCTCCTCCGAGCTCACCAAAGCCGAGAAAGCTGAGTCCACCGACGTACTCGTGGCTGATTTTGACGACGATGAGGATGCCCGCTGGTTTGCCGTGATGCTGCTGGGCTCCAAGCAGGCTTTTATGCACGAGGTGGGTCGCGAAGAGGGCGAGGTGCGCAACGACATTGCGCGCCACTACGCCATTCTGCCGAATCCCTCGCAAAAGGTGCCGAGCTATGCAATCGTGCGTGCAAGCACCATGGAGATCGGCTATGTGGATAAGAAGCGCAAGATTGCCGGCGAGGATCGCATGCTCATTCCCGATGGCCTGCTGCAGTGCGACACGGGGGTATCGGGCAAGGAGGTCATCGACACCGTGACGCGTGTGGTCGAGGAAGTCGCCGAGGAGCACGGTGCCAACACGGCTGTAGCACTCGCCAAGGTTAAGGCTGCTGTTGCCGAGAAAGTTGAGGATGACGAGGAACTGCCCCCTTGGGATATCGTCGATGAGGTCTTTGAGGACGAGCCGGTTATCAAGGAGAGCGTGCGCGCGGCACTGACTGAGGAGAAGGTGCCTGAGCGTGTGCCCGTGGAGCGCAAGCAGGTCGAACGCGCGGCGGTGCGCAACCACAAGATCCGTACCGACACGGGCATCGAGATCAGCTTCCCGGCCGAGATGGGTTCGAACTCTGAGTACATCGAGTTTGTCAACGAGCCCAACGGCCTCATCTCCATCGAGCTCAAGAACATCGGAAGTATTGAGAATCGATAAACTGCTCTTGGACGTTGCAAAAAACAAAGGCCGAAGCCTTTTGGGACTTCGGCTTTTTTTGTTTTCGGCTTGGTTGCTGACATTGCGCCGCAGGTTGAGCTCACGTCAGCGAAAATGCCCCTAGGCGAGCAAGGTGACGTGAAAGAGGAGGGAAGCGTACTTCGGTACGCGACCGACGATTGAACGTCAGATTGTCGCTTAGGGGCGTTTGCAGCGTCGAGCCGTTATGCGGTTTGGTAAAACCGCATAACTTCTACAGCTGGCGCAGACCTTCCTCGAGACCGGTCTTGCTGTTGGTCTTCTCGTCGCGCATCTTGATGACGCGGGCGGGGACACCGGCCACGACGGCACCGGCGGGGACGTCCTCGACGCACACGGCGCCGGCGGCAACTACAGCACCCTTGCCCACATGCACGCCCTCCAGGACCACAGCATTGGCGCCGATCATGACATCGTCCTCGATGATGACGGGCGTGGCGCTTGCGGGCTCCACGACGCCCGCCAACACGGTGCCGGCGCCGATGTGGCAGTTCTTGCCCACGGTGGCGCGGCCGCCCAGCACGGCGCCCATATCAATCATGGAACCCTCACCAATGACGGAGCCGATGTTGATGATGGCGCCCATCATGATGACGGCGCGATCGCCGATCTCGACGCGGTCGCGGATGATCGCGCCCGGCTCGATGCGGGCGTTGATGCCCTTAAGGTCGAGCATGGGCACAGCGGAGTTGCGGCAGTCGTTCTCCACATCGTAGTAATCGATGGAATCGGCGTTGGCGTCCAGGATGGCCTTAAGCTCATCCCAGTCGCCAAAGACGGTCTTGCCACGACGACCGCCGTAGACATGTGCGTCGCCCCAGGCAACCTTCATGCCCGGCTTCTCGCGCACGTACAGCTTGACGGGCGTCTTTTTGGGCGCGGTGGCGATGTAGTTGATACTCTCCTGTGCATCCATCTCGGCTGCGTTG
>CAUBWQ010000034.1 GCA_958439775.1 uncultured Collinsella sp.
GGCCCGTAAGGACGCCGAGTCCGAGCGCGCTCGTATCATCGAGGCTGCTCACAAGGAGGCCGAGGAGATCATCACCAAGGCCCATACGACCGTCGAGGACGAGCGCAAGTCCATCTACGCCGGTGCCGCGAGCTCCATCGCCGACCTGTCCGTTGCTGTCGCCACCAAGATCGTGGGCGAGGCACTCGAGGACGAGGCCGGGCAGAAGAAGCTCATCGAGCGCTACATCCAGGAAGCAGGTAGCCTGAATGCCGACTAGCCGCTATCAGGACAAGGTGCTCGAGACCTACGCGCGCTCCCTTCTGGAAGCCGCTAAGGCCGAGAACCATGTGTTCGAGGACCTCGAGATGATCGAGCGCCTGGCTTCTGCCAGCCCCGAGATCATCGCCGTGCTCGACACCATGTCCAAGCGCGACCAGCTCGACCTTCTTCCCAAGGTGGCAGCTGCCTTTAAGTATGTTGCCGAGGAAGACGAGGATGTAGTGGGCGTGACCGTCACCACGGCGATCCCGCTCGACGACGAGCTGCGTCAAACCATCACTAAGAAATGCGAGCAGGACTTCGGCCGCAAGGTATTCCTTATCGAGCAGGTCGACCCGTCTATCGTGGGCGGCCTGGTGCTCGAGGCTCGCGGCGAGCGTCGTGACATTTCCGTCAAGACGCAGCTGCGCATTGCGCAGGAGACCCTCGCAAACTCTGCTAATTCATACGGAGGTGAAGCCTAATGTCCGAAACCCTCAATGCCCAGGATATCGCCAAGAAACTGCAGGAGCAGCTCACGAGCCTCTCCGCGACGGTCGATACGCATGAGGTTTCAACGGTCGACGAGGTAGGCGACGGCATCGCGCGCGTCTCCGGCCTCAAGAGCGCCATGGCAGGCGAGCTTCTGGAGTTCAAGAGCTCCGATACCGGTGAGACCGTCTTCGGCCTTGCCCAGAACCTTGACCGTGACGAGGTCGGCGCCGTTCTGTTTGGTGCCGTCGACTCCATCAAGGAAGGCGACGAGTGCCGCACCACTGGCCGCATTATGGATATCCCCGTGAGCCGTGCCATGCTCGGCCGCGTCGTCAATCCGCTCGGCCAGCCCATCGACGGCCTGGGCGACATCGTCGCCACGCACCGTCGCCCCATCGAGTTCAAGGCCCCCGGCGTCATCGACCGTACCCCGGTGTGTGAGCCGGTTCAGACCGGTCTGCTCGCTATCGACTCCATGGTGCCTATTGGCCGCGGTCAGCGTGAGCTGATCATCGGCGACCGTCAGACCGGTAAGACCGCCATCGCCATCGACGCTATCCTCAACCAGCGCGGCAAGGGCATGGTCTGCATCTATGTCGCCATCGGCCAGAAGGCCTCCACGGTTGCCAACATCCGCGAGACCCTCGCTCAGCACGGTGCGCTCGACTACACCATCATCGTTTCGGCCACCGCTGCCGATTCCGCCCCTATGCAGTACATCGCGCCTATGGCCGGTGCCGCTATCGGCGAGTTCTTCATGTACAACGGCGAGGACGGCAAGCCCGCCAGCGAGACCAACCCCGGCGGTCACGTGCTCGTCATCTACGACGACCTGTCCAAGCAGGCTGTGGCCTACCGTCAGATGTCGCTGACGCTGCATCGTCCGCCCGGACGCGAGGCCTATCCTGGCGACATCTTCTACCTGCACTCTCGTCTGCTCGAGCGTGCAGTCAAGATGTCCAAGAAGAACGGTTACGGCTCCATGACGGCTCTGCCGATCATCGAGACCCAGGACGGTGACGTCTCGGCCTACATTCCGACCAACGTCATTTCCATTACCGATGGTCAGATCTACCTGCAGTCCGAACTCTTCTTCCAGGGCCAGCGCCCGGCAGTCGACGTGGGCATTTCCGTGTCCCGCGTCGGTGGCGACGCGCAGACCAAGGCTATGAAGCAGGTCGCCGGCAACCTCCGTCTGGACCTTGCTTCGTACCAGGAGCTCGCCGGCTTTACGCAGTTCGGCTCCGACCTCGACGAGGCCACGCAAAAGCAGCTTACCCACGGCGCTCGCATGACTGAGCTCCTTAAGCAGCCGCGCTACAAGCCGTTCGAGGTTTCCGAGCAGATTGTTACGCTGTTCGCTGGCAACGAGGGCTTCCTGGATGACCTTGAGATCGCCGACGTGCTGCCTTTCCGTGCCGAGCTCATCGAGTACATGGACAATGGCTTTGGCTCGCTGCTCGACAAGGTTCGCGCCAAGAAGATCGATGATGACACCAAGGCTGAGCTCTTGCGCGTCATCGGCGACTTCAAGCAGCAGTTCATGGCCAAGCACCATTCGGATGTTTCTGGATCAGAGGAGAACTAAGCCCCATGGCCAACCTTCGCGACATTAAGAAGCGAATCTCCTCGGTTACCACGACCAAGCAGATCACGCGCACGATGGAGATGGTCTCTACGGCCAAGATCCGTCGTGCCCTCGATCGCTCCAAGCAGGCCGAGCCCTATAAGGAGGCGCTGACCGACGTCATGTTGACGGTCGCCGGCGACGCCTCCTGTTCGGGCACCGATCCCATGCTGCAGAAGCATGAGAGCGTCAAGCATGGCCTGATTGTCGTTATTGCCTCGGACCGCGGCCTTGCCGGCGGTTTCAATACGACGGTGGAGCGCACGGCCGAAAAGCTCGCCGCTTCTTGGGCGAACGACGGCATCGAGTGCGAGATCATCGCGTGTGGGCGCAAACCGGCCACGTATTTCCGTGACCGCGCAAACGTCGTCATGCACTTTGAGAGCAACTCCTCTGAGCCCGATTTCAATCAGGCCCGCATGATCTCCTCTCATATCTGCGATGCGTATCGTGCCGGTGAGCTTGACCGTGTCGAGCTTGTCTACCACCACGCCAAGAACCGCGTGGATCAGGAGCTTCGCGTCGAGCATCTGTTGCCGCTCGCCCCCGAGATGATCGCTATGGCCCACGGTCCGCGTAAGAACGAGACCGACGCCCCTAAGCGCATCTCGTCCACGTTCGAGTTCGTGCCCTCTCCCGAGCATGTTCTCGGCAAGCTTGTGCCGTCTTATATCCTGACGGTCATCTACCAGGCCCTGATCGATTCGGCGGCTGCTGAGCAGGGTGCACGCCGCAAGGCCATGCACTCCGCGACGGAAAACGCCACCGCGATCATCTCGACCCTTACCCGCACGTATAGTCGCGTGCGCCAGGCTTCGATCACGACCGAGATTAACGAGATCGTCGGCGGAGCCTCAGCATTGGAGGAACAGTAATGGCTAATAACACCGTAAAGCTTGCGGTCGAGGAAGCCACCAAGAAGACGACTGCCGGTGATGGTCGCATCGTGCGAATCATCGGTCCTGTCGTCGACGTCAAGTTTGACGGTGCGGTGCCCCCGATCTACAACGCGCTCACGGTCGAGGCCGAGACCCCGATCGGTCATCTGAGCACGATCCTCGAGGTCGAGAGCCAGCTTCCGGGCGGCGTCGTCCGCACGGTCGCCATGTCCTCGACCGACGGCCTGCAGCGCGGCCTCATCGCCACCGATACCGGTGAGCCCATGAAGATGCCTGTTGGCCCCGAGACGCTCGGCCGTATTTGGAACGTCATGGGCAAGCCCGTCGACGGCAAGCCCATGCCCGAGGTGGAGGAGTTCTACCCCATCCACCATGCAGCGCCCCGTTTCGACGAGCTCACCACCAAGACCGAGATCTTCGAGACCGGCATCAAGGCCGTTGACCTGCTCGAGCCCTACATCCGTGGCGGCAAAACGGGTCTGTTTGGCGGCGCTGGCGTCGGCAAGACCGTTTTGATTCAGGAGCTCATCAACAACCTCGCCCAGGAGCACGGCGGCACCTCGGTGTTCACCGGCGTCGGCGAGCGTACCCGCGAGGGCACCGACCTGTTCCTCGAGATGAGCGAGTCTGGCGTTATCGACAAGACCTGCTTGGTCTATGGTCAGATGAACGAGCCGCCTGGAGCGCGTCTGCGCATCGGTCTGGCTGGCCTTACCGCCGCTGAGTACTTCCGCGATCGCGGCCAGGACGTTCTGCTGTTTATCGACAACATCTTCCGCTTCTCCCAGGCAGGTTCCGAGGTTTCCGCACTGCTGGGCCGTATGCCCTCCGCCGTTGGTTACCAGCCCACGCTGGCAACCGAGATGGGCGACCTCCAGGAGCGCATTACCTCGACCAAGACGGGTTCCATTACCTCCGTCCAGGCTGTCTACGTCCCCGCCGACGACCTGACCGACCCGGCGCCTGCCACGACGTTTACGCACCTCGACGCCACCACGGTTCTTTCGCGTAGCATTTCGTCGCTCGGCCTGTTCCCGGCTATCGACCCGCTCGCGTCTTCCTCCGACGCTCTCGATCCCTCGATCGTCGGCGAGGAGCACTACCGTGTCGCCGTCAAGGTCCAGGAGCTCCTGCAGGAGTACTCCGACCTTCAGGACATCATCGCCATTCTGGGTATGGACGAGCTGTCCGAGGAGCAGCGCCTTACGGTCAACCGTGCCCGTAAGATTCAGCAGTTCCTCTCGCAGTCCTTCCACGTCGCCGAGAAGTTCACCGGCAACCCCGGTGTCTACGTCCGCGTCGAGGATACCGTCCGCTCTTTCGCCGAGATTGTCGACGGCAAGGCCGATGACCTGCCCGAGCAGGCTTTCCGCTATGCTTCCACGATTGAGGACGTGCGCGAGCGCGCCCGCAAGATGGGGGAGAAGTAGGTTATGCGTATCCGCATCGTGTGCCCCGTGAGCTGCGCCTATGAGGGCGACGCTGCGTTTGTGTCGATTCCGTCCACGGATGGCGAGTTTGGCGTTCTGCCTGCTCACTCCAGCGAGATCTGCACGATCGACCGCGGTTACGTTCGCGTTTCCGATAAGGCCATGGGCACTGTCGACCACACGTTTGCCGTGGCCGGCGGCTATGCCCAGGTTGCGGACGATGTCGTGACCGTTCTCGCCGAGCGCGCTTGCGATTTGGCGACCGTCGATGCCGACAAGCTTAAAGCTGATATTCAAGGTTTTGAAGAGAAGCTGGGTAATTTGTCGGAGGATGATGCACGCCGCGCCTACCTCTATAATGAAATCGCATGGTGTAAGCTCAAGCTTGCCCAATAGTCAAACGATTTAGCGTTCGACCATTTGCGAACACATCATGCCCGGGATGGCCCAGCCACCCCGGGCATGCTTTTTGAAAGGGTAGACCTTGGATATTATCCGCGTTGAGGGTGGCCACGCCATCGGAGGCTCCGTGCCCGTCTCGGGTGCCAAGAACTCCGCGCTCAAACTCATGGCGGCAACGCTTCTGGCGCCGGGCAAGACGACGCTGCAGAACGTGCCCGATATTTCCGATGTTCACGTGATGGGCAAGGTGCTCAAGGGCATGGGCGCTACGATCGATGTTCTCGACGAGCACACGCTCGAGATCGATACCTCTCAGGTCGATTCTTGGGAGGCCCCCTACGAGCTCGTCGCTAAGATGCGTGCTTCCACCGCTGTCATGGGACCCCTGCTGGGCCGCTTCCATCGCGCCAAGATTGCCATGCCGGGCGGCTGCAACCTGGGTGCTCGCAAGATAGATATGCACATTCTGGGTCTCGAGGCCCTGGGCGTTGAGTTCGATACCGCCCACGGTTACATCAACGCTAATGCGCCCCAAGGCCTGCGCGGTACCACCGTCACGCTCGAGTTTGCCAGTGTCGGTGCGACCGAGAACCTCATTATGGCATCCGTGCGCGCGCAGGGTACCACGGTTATCGACAATGCCGCCCGCGAGCCCGAGATCGTCGATCTCGCCAACATGCTCAACGAGATGGGCGCCAAGATTGTTGGCGCCGGCACGCCCGTCGTGACTATCGAAGGCGTGGAAGAGCTCCATCCTGTTACCCATCGCGTAGTAGGCGACCGCATCGAGGCCGGTACCTTTATCGTTGCCGGTGCGTTGATGGCCGACGATCGCGGTGTCGATGTCACGGGCTTTTGCCCCATTCACTTGGGCATGGTGCTCAAGAAGATGGAGCTCATGGGTATCGACTGCGAGCGCGTCGAGGATGGCGTCCATGTAAACCGTGCCGAGCGTATCAAGCCGGTCGACATCCAGACGCTTCCGTTCCCCGGCTTCCCGACGGACATGCAGGCGCAGATTATGGTGCTCTCCGCCCTTGCCGACGGCAGTTCCGTTATTACCGAGAACATCTTCGAGAATCGCTTTATGTTTGCCTCTGAGCTGGTGCGCATGGGCGCCGACATTCGTATCGAGAGCCATCATGCCATGATTCATGGCGTCAAGGGCTTCTCGGGTGCACAGGTTACCTCGCCCGATCTGCGTGGCGGAGCGGCCCTCGTCGTAGCGGGCTTGATCGCCGACGGGACGACCGAGGTTTCGGCCATCCATCACATCAAGCGCGGCTACGAGCAGTTTGTCGAAAAGCTGCAGGCGCTCGGCGCGCATGTCGAGCATGCTACCGTCCCCGATCCCGTCATCTACTAATACAGGTTGCCTATGTTTAATAAAAAGCCCCTCGCGGATACTAGCACCCGAAGACCCTCAACTGGTGCGCAGGCCAAGATCTACAGTCGCGATAACGTGGCTCGCTATTCCGAGCGCGCTCGCCAACGTCGTCGTAGCCACACGATTCGTCACGTCGCGCTCGTTGTCGTGCTTCGTGCTGCTTCTTGGCACCGACGGCCGTCCGGGCGAGGATACGTATCGTGCCGACTCGATTATCTTGGCACGCATCGACCCCACGCAAAAGCAGGCGACGCTCATTTCCGTTCCGCGCGACACCAAGGTCGAGTACAAGGGCGAGACCATGAAGATCAACGCCTGCCATACCGTTGGCGGTGCCGAGGCCATGGTCGAGGCGGTCAACGAGCTGTGCGGTGTTCAGATTTCCCACTATGCCGAGGTCAGCTTCGACGGTATGCAGGCGCTGATTGATTCGGTTGGCGGTATCGACATTAACGCAACCGATGATGTTGACGACCCCGAGCACCTGGATATCAAGATTACCGCTGGCCAGCAGCATATGGACGGTGCCACCGCCCTTACCTATGCCCGCTGCCGCTACACCTATGCCGACGGCGATTACACGCGCATGCGCCACCAGCGTCAGGTGCTTGGCGCCCTTGCCAACCAGATTCTCAATAACTTCGATGCCACGAAGATCTTTGGCCTGGTTAATTCGCTGTCCGATATGCTTGTAACCGATATGAGCGTTCAGGATATCGTGGCTACGGTCAACGCCATGCGCGGTATGGATGTCGACGGTATCTACTCGGCCAACCTGCCCTCGTACGCCGACGACAGCACCATGATCGACGGTGTGAGCTACGTCTTTGTCTACGAGGACGAGCTCAAGGAAATGATGGAGCGCGTCGATGCCGGCAAGGATCCCAAGGGTCCCAACACCATGGGTCTTTCCGACGGTTCCAGCTCTACGATCGGCGACCTGAACAACAACACGTCTGACGACTACGCAAACGGTACCGCAACCTCATCGGTCAGCTCTGACGATCCCGATGACTCAAGCGATTCGAGCGATTCGGACTACTACGAAGAGCCGACCGGCGACGGCAACGGCTACGAAGCCAACTACTAAGTTACGGCGTTTTACCAAACGCCGTAACGGCTCGACGCTGCGCGGGCCGCATTTGGACAATCTGACGTTCAACTTCA
>CAUBWQ010000035.1 GCA_958439775.1 uncultured Collinsella sp.
GGCGTCGGTGACGGTCTCGCCCAGATACTTCTCGGCGTCGGCCTTCATCTTCGCGAGCGTCATGGCGCTCACCTGCTCGGCGGTGTAATCCTTGCCCTCGATGTCGACGACGGCACGGCCACCCTGGCCCTCCTTGACCTCATACGGCACGGTCTTGATCTCGGAGGTGCACTCGGAGTACTTGCGGCCCATGAAGCGCTTGATGGAGAACACGGTGTTCTTGGGGTTGGTGACAGCCTGGTTCTTAGCGGCCTTACCCACGACGCGGTCGCCGTCGGCACGGAAGCCCACAACGGACGGGGTGGTGCGGTCGCCCTCGGCGTTCACGATAATGGTCGGAGAACCGCCCTCGAGGACGGCCATTGCGGAGTTAGTAGTACCAAGGTCGATACCAAGAATCTTGCCCATTAGAAATTCCCTCTCTCTTGTGCGTTTGCACCGACTCGGCGGTCTGCCGAGCGGTGTTTCGGCTTGTCTTTCAGGATGTAGTGTATCCCCTTATGGGCCGGAATATACAAAATCTAAGTCAATTCATATAAGATTTCTTATTGCCGAGAGTTTAGGTTCGCAAATACGCAGGTAGACGCACTGTTTGAGTTCTCGGCAAATCTATCGAGATCGATGTAGAGATGGCTGAGGTTTGCGTCCGGGGGTGCCTGGGGGCCGTCTTGCGGAAAGCTCATCCCGGTTTGAGCGTGGATTCCGGGTCGCAGTTTCCGTCTGAAGACTCAACCGGAAACCGTATCCCGTTTTGAGAGCTGATACCGGCTCGCATTTTCCGCTAGCGGGCCTAACCGGAAACTGCAACCCGTTTTTCGACAAAATAATGGGATGCGGTTTCCGCAAGCACGCTCAATCGCCCTATATTTCAAGTCACCTTTAGCTAACATTTGCGCAGCTCAACGGCCCCACCTGCGCGTTTTTTAGTAAACCTTGGCATACTCGGCGAACGGTATGAAGATGCCGGCCAGAGGGTATTGCAAACGGTCGCTCCCGTGGTATGTTTTTGCCCGAATCAAACCGGCGCGCATCGCCTGTAGCGTCGGTCAACAGAGAGGAAACTACCATGGCTCATCCCGTAATTGATGCCGACGAGTGCATCGCTTGTGGCGTTTGCGTCGACTCCTGCCCCGCTGGCGTTCTGGAGCTCCAGGACGTCGCTACCGTCGCCGACGAGGACTCCTGCGTCGCCTGTGGCGCTTGCCAGGACGCTTGCCCCGCCGGCGCGATCACCGAGATCGTCGAGGAGTAACAACTCCCCCACTTGCACACTCACAAGTACACCGTGCACAAAAAGGAGACCTCCGCATCGCCGCGGAGGCCTCCTTTTGCATATGTGGGCAGCTAATTGGGGACGGTGTCGGGCTAGGACAAATCATCCTCGTAGGGCATTAAATCGGCTAGGTAGCCTTTCTCTTTGAGCATGGCCTCGATCTCGTCGAGGGTCTGTTCGTCCTCCGCCGCAATGCGATGGAAGTGATAGCCGCTCGTCACCGTTAGCAGCGGAAAGCTCTTGCCGCTCTCGATATCGCGCAGATAGCGCTCGACATCGCGGCGATTGCGGATGTCCAGATCAGCCGTGATCTTACCGTATACGCGGTGATTGACGATCACATTGAGCACGGAGCCGCCGGCGTCGACGATACTCGTGAGCTCATCGCCCGCCTGCTCCACGCTGTGGCGAACCTTGACCAAGCGCGTGGGCACAGCGGGGCTGCTGGGGGCCTCCTGCAGCACATAACCACGGTTGGTCGCCACGATATCGTGCCCGTCGGCGCGCAGCAGAGCGATGTCTTGCACGACAATCTGGCGGCTCACACCCACCTCGCGGGCAAGTGCGCTGCCCGAAACGGGTCCCTTGGCTCCCTCGAGCACGGCCATGATGGCACGGCGACGCTCGCGGGCGTCCATTATTTACCGTCCAACAGACGCAGGTGCTTGAGCGAGAGGTCGAGAATCGGCGCAGAGTGAGTCAGCGCCCCCGAGCTAATAAAGTCAACGCCCAGGTCGGCGAGCGCGCGGATATTGCTGGCGTCCACGTTGCCCGAGCACTCGGTCTTGGCGCGGCCGGCGATAAGCTCAATCGCGGCAGCCATATCGTCGTGGGTCATGTTGTCGAACATGATGATGTCGGCGCCGGCCTCCACAGCCTCGCGCACCATGTCCAGGTTCTCGCACTCAATCTCGACCGTCGTGGTAAACGACGCATGGGTGCGCGCCATCTCGATCGCGCGCGTCACGCCACCGGCGGCATCGATGTGGTTGTCCTTGAGCATGACGGCCGTCGACAGGTTGTAGCGGTGGTTGCTGCCGCCGCCGATTTCAACCGCCGCCTTCTCAAACACGCGCATGCCCGGCGTGGTCTTGCGCGTGTCGACGAGCACGGTCTTGGTGCCCTCGAGCGCTGCAGCCATCTGGTGCGTATAGGTAGCGATGCCGCTCATGCGCTGCAGGTAGTTGAGCGCCACGCGCTCACCCGAAAGCAGCACGCGCGCATCGCCGCGCACCTGACCCACATGGTCGCCGGCGTGCACCTCGTCGCCATCGGCAACGTCGAGCAGAACCGAGCTCTGCGAATCCAGCAGCTCAAAGGTACGGGCAAACACATCCAAGCCGGCGATGACGCCATCGGCTTTGGCGATGAGCTCCACCGTGGCGGGACGCGCCGTGGGGCACACGCTCGCCGTGCTCACGTCCTCAAACGTAATGTCCTCGCGCAGAGCCTGCAGAATCAGATCATCGACGACAAGCTTCATGGTAATGGGATTCATGGTCTACTCCTCCACGGCCTGCGTGCCGGCGGCACGGGCCAAATCATCGATTGCCAGAGGGTCGGCGCCCAGGGCGCGATGACGGCCATCGAGCGCGGGATCGCCCGCCTGCTCCACGGCCAGCGACTCGCCGGTACGCATGTACCACGCGGCGCGACGACCCCAAACCAGGGACTCGAGCAGGCTGTTTGATGCAAGGCGGTTCTTGCCGTGACCGCCGTTGCAAGCCGTCTCGCCCGCGGCGTAGAGCTCGGGCATCGAGGTGCGGCCGTCCTTGTCGACCCACACGCCGCCCATAAAGTAGTGCTGCGTCGGCGTAACGGGAATGGGCTCGTCCAAGATGTCGCGGCCGTCCTCCAGGCAGCGCGCGCGGATGTTGGCAAAGTGCCCGGTCACCACGTCGCGCTCGACGGGGGCAAAGCTCAGCCACTCGTGCTCGGTACCGTCCTGCTTCATCTGCTCGCGAATAGCGGCGGCGACCACATCGCGCGGCTGAAGCTCGTCGGTAAAGCGCTCACCAGCGGCGTTGAGCAAAATCGCGCCCTCGCCGCGGCAACTCTCGCTGATCAGGAAGGTGCGACCCGGCTGCGGCGAGAACAGTCCCGTGGGGTGAATCTGCACGTAGTCCAGATGCTCCATCTTAATGCCATGCTCCTGAGCGATGTAGCAGGCATCGCCCGTGAGCTGCGGGTAATTGGTCGAATGGTCGTATACGCCGCCGATGCCGCCCGTCGCCCACAGCGTGTGGCGGGCATGGATCTTAAACGGCTCGCCGGCATGCACGCCCTCGGCGGCATTTGCCAGCTCGTCGGCAGGACGAACCGAGCTGTTCTCGTCCACGGGAACGGCGACGACGCCGGTGCACACCGTGGCGCCGTCACGCTCGCCCGTTAGGATGTCGGTCATGGCCACGTGCTCAAAAATCTGCACGTTGTCCAGCTTGCGGACAGCCTGAAGCAGCTTGGTCGTAATCTCCTTGCCGGTGATATCGGCATGGAAGGCAATGCGCGGACGGCTGTGTGCGCCTTCGCGGGTAAAGTCGAGGCTGCCGTCGGCCTTGCGCTCAAAATCCACGCCCATCGCTAGCAGGTCGTTGATGACCGAGCGGCTCGAGCGGATCATGATGTCGACGCTCTCGCGGCGGTTCTCGTAGTGGCCGGCGTGCATGGTGTCCTCAAAGAAGGCATCGTAGTCCGAGCCTTCGGGCAGCACGCAAATGCCGCCCTGCGCGAGCATCGAATCGCACTCGTCGACAGCGCCCTTGGAGAGCATGATCACGCGCGTGCTCGCCGGCAGGTTGAGAGCCGCGTACAAGCCCGCTACGCCGCAGCCGGCAATAACGACGTCGCACTCCATGTCGGGGTATTGTTTGGTTTCCACAGGAATCCTCTCCCTTGTAATGTGGCATAAGGGACTGCCCCTCATGTCACATCGTTCTAACGCGCCGCGTACTCGAGCATGCGGTCGAGCGTGAGTTTAGCCTGGTCGGCAGCCTCGTCCGACACGCCGATCTGCACCTCGCCCTCGCCCGTCTCCAGGCAGCGCACGAGCTTCTCGAGCGTGATGAGATCCATGTTGACGCAGGTGGGCTGCACCGCGGGGAAGTAGAACTTCTTGCCGGTGCCCTGGCAGCGGCGCTCGAGCTCGTAGAGCACGCCGCGGACCGTCACGATGATGAATTCGCTCGCGCCGGACTCCTCGGCATACTTGATGATGCCGGCGGTGGAGCCGATGTAGTCGGCCTCGGCCAGGACGTCGGCCTTGCACTCGGGGTGCGCCAGCACGAGCGCGTCGGGGTGGGCCTCCGTCGCGTCGACGATCTGCTCGACGGTGATGATGTGATGGCGTGGGCAGTAGCCGTTGTTGAGGATGACGTGCTTTTGCGGCACCTGCTCGGCTACGAAGCGTCCCAGGTTTTGGTCGGGAATGAACAGGATATGCTGCTGCGGCAGCTCGGACACGATCTTAACGGCGTTGGAACTGGTGACGCACACGTCGCTCCAGCTCTTGATCTCGACCGTGGAGTTGACGTAGCACACCACGGCCAGGTCGTCGCCGTACTCGGCGCGCGCCGCGTCAACCGTCTCGCGCTTGACCATGTGCGCCATGGGACAGTCTGCGCCCGGCTCGGGCAGCAGCACGGTCTTAGTGGGATTGAGCAGCTTGGCGCTCTCGCCCATAAACTCCACGCCGCAC
The DNA here is from genome assembly GCA_958439775.1 of uncultured Collinsella sp. Lineage (GTDB taxonomy): Bacteria > Actinomycetota > Coriobacteriia > Coriobacteriales > Coriobacteriaceae > Collinsella. The sequence goes on from CAUBWQ010000035.1 coordinate 4,968, forward strand.
AACACGATGGTCTGCTGCGGCAGGCTCTTGGCGAGCTTTGCCAGGTAGAAGCTATCGCCGACGTAATCGGCAACGGCTTGGACCTCGGGCGCCACGTAATAGTGCGCCAGGATCACCGCGTCACGTTGGGTTTTTAGTTGCTGAATGGCCTCGACGAGCTCTGCGGGCACCAGTGCCGCACGCTCCGTTGCCGTCGTTGCCGATGCCAAGCCGGCCGCGATATCGCGTGCAAGCTCCGACGCATCCATGTTCGCGCTCTGTGCCATCAAGGCCCCTCTCTTTTGGCGAATCTTGGGGCTTTAGTATGACACCTAGGTTTACAGCTGACAAGACAGCTGTAAACCTAGGTGTAAAGTTGAAATAAAGATTCAATCATGTGGCAGGTCCATATTCGAACTGGCAAGCTGAGGATAGCTGAGCTCTCGATGGCGCAGGAGGCATCTTTCGCCACCGCAATACCGCTTGGCGCGAGTTGCACGCCGTGGGGCGCAAACGGTCCGCACCCCCGCAAGCGGTCCGTACCCGATGTGGCAAAATCGAACTACTTAAGGGGGCCGAATGCTCAAGATTATTGCCTGCGACGATGATGTCGCTTTTCTAGATAGACTGCACCGGATGATCGACCGTTGGTCGACCGAGACGGGCACGGCGGTCGATGTTGCGCTCGTCACACGCGGCGAGGACCTGCTGGCCCGCCATGCCGCATCGCGCGCCGACATCATTCTGCTCGACATGATCATGCCGCTCGTCAACGGCATGGACACCGCACGCGAACTGCGCCAGGCCGACACCGCCGTGCGCCTGGTGTTCCTCACCTCGTCGCCCGAGTTCGCGCTGGAATCCTACGAGGTCCGCGCCTTCGACTATCTGCTCAAGCCCGTGACTTACGAACGCCTGGCGCAGTTACTTAACGAGCTTTCGAGCATGCGCCCGGCGGCAACCGACGAGCTCGTGATCAAAACTTCCTTTGGCTACCACGCCCTGCGCCTGTCCGACATCGAATATGCCGAGGCGCGCAACAAGCACGTGGTCTTCCACCTGCGCGACGGACGCGACATCGAGGCACTCGAGTCGTTCCGCAGCGTCGAGGACCGTTTGGCGCAAAATGCCACCTTCTTTAAATGCCACCGCAGCTACCAGGTCAACCTGCGCAACATCGATCACTTTGACCGCACGGACATCGTCATGCGCTCGGGCGCGTGCATCCCGCTTTCGCGCAGTTGCAAGCAGGGATTCCAAGACGCCTACTTTGCGGTGCGCTTTGAGGCTGGGAGACACTGATGGTCTCCTCGGTCGAAATGGTCCTTTGGGCAATCCACCACGCCACAACGCTACTCTTTGGCGTCTTTGCCTCGGCGGCGCTGTGCGGTGTCGAGATCAACCGGCGTCATGCGCTTGAACTGGTGCTGGTCGGTGCCGTAACCGGATGCGCATTTGGCCTCGCCAATGCCGTCGGCGGAGAGCTTTTCGCCCGCCAGGTATATCCGCTCGTCGTGCATCTGCCGCTCATCATCTATTTGTGCGCGCGCTACCGCCTGAGCCCGCTGCTTGCCGTGCTCGGCATTACGAGTGCCTATCTGAGCTGCCAGTTCAGCAATTGGATGGGCATCGCCGCATTTGCCGCAACCGATTCTCAGATCGCGTACTATCTGGCGCGCATCGCGACCACACTCGCCGTCTTTGCCGTCCTGCTGCATTGGGCCGGCGACATCGGTCCGCGCTTGGCGATTAAAAGCACCACCGAGCTGAGCATCCTTTTAATCCTGCCGCTCGTCTATTACGTCTTTGACTATGCCACCAACGTCTACACCACGCTGTTCCACTCGGGCTCGGTGGTGACGGTTGAGTTTTTGGCATTTGCGCTCTGTGCCTTCTATCTTATGTTTCTTGCCGTTTACCTGCGCGAATACGAAGAAAAGGAAACCGCCGAGCGAGAGCGCTGGATGCTCGAAACCCGCGACAGCGCCGCCATCAAAGAGCTCGAGGCTTGGCGTCAATCTGGGCGCGAGCTGTCGATTCTGCGCCACGACATGCGCCACTTCCTACGCGGCCTGGCCGCTTTAATTGAGGAGGGCCACACCGACGAGGCGCTCGATCGCATCGACGAACTCTGCGAAGCCGGCGACCGCACCGCCGTACGCCGCTTCTGCGCCAACGAGACCGTAAACATCGCGCTTTCGTCATTTAACTCGGATATCAATAGAAACGGCATTACCGCCAACCTGCGCGCCGCCGTACCCGAAACCATCCACGTAGGTGACGCCGACCTGTTTAGCGTGCTCTCAAATGCCTTGGAAAACGCTATCACCGCCGCAAGCGCCGCACCCCAAGGAAAGCGATTCGTCGACTTTGACCTGCGATTAGAGGACGGCCAGCTGCTGCTGTTAGTTTCCAATACGTTTGACCGCGCGCCGCGCATGGTCGACGGCATGCCCGTGACCCGGCATGCGGGCCACGGCTTTGGCACCAGGAGCATCAAACTTGCCGTGGAGCGCATGAACGGCAACTGCCAGTTCCGCATTAACGGCGATCGGTTTGAGCTGCGCGCT
>CAUBWQ010000036.1 GCA_958439775.1 uncultured Collinsella sp.
TGGCTTTATGTGGGAGTGCCCGGGATACCTTGAGCTCGAGGCGGATGGCGGTGTACCGGCAAGGTTTCTGTCTTTCTCTCCCCAGGGGCTCGAGGGCGGTCGTTGGAACCGCGGCAACGTATACGCTGCTGGCTACATGCCTGTAACGGGCGACATCACCGGTGGTGACGGTGCCTATGAACTGGGCGAGTTCCGCCTGTGGGATGCCGGTTTTGACTTCTATGCTCCGCAGGAGTTTACGTCCGAGGATGGTCGCCACATTTTGATCGGCTGGATGGGCATGCCCGATGCGCCGACCTATGGCAACGACCCCACTGTGGTGTGCGGCTGGCAGCACTGCATGACGGTGCCGCGTGAGCTTTCAGCCGGTGCTGGCGGCGTGGTACTGCAGCAGCCGGCGCGCGAGATCGAGCGCCATTATGCCTCGGTGCGTGTGGGGGAGGGCTCGTTGGAGGTTGCCGGTGATACCTGCTTTGACGTTGTCGTTGACGGTGTCGACGGCGCGTTTACCGTGACCGTTGATGGCGAGCTGAAGCTGGCGCTTGTGCCCGCTGGGGACGAACTGCCCTCGCGCTTTGAGATGCGATTTACCGATGAGGGTCGCGCTTCTGCCGGCTGCGGTCGTACCATGCGCTGGGAGCCCATCGACGAGGTTCGTAATGTGCGCATTGTTGGTGATGTCTCGTCGGTTGAGGTGTTTGTGAACGATGGTGCGCTCGTGTTTTCGACGCGCATCTATCCCGAGGCCTATGGCGTGACCGTTGACGCTCCGGGTGCGAGCGTGAACTATCACACGCTCAACATCTAGGCGTTTCGTCGCATATCGGCGCTATACTGCAGCCGTTGCCCACGATGAGGGGAACACCCGCATCGTGGGTTTTTGCTTATGAAGGGGCGATGCCTTGTGGATGTACAGCAGCTAGAAGAGGCCTGGGCTGTAAGGACCGGCGCGCGTGGGGCGCGTCTTGTTGCGGCCCCGCATGTGCCGGCGGCTCTGTCGCTGCTGGGTATTGTGCGTCCCGGTGACCGCCTGGTGGCCTTTGCGGACGACTTTGTCGATGCGTTTGCGCGCGGCTTTGATGGCTGCGATGTCGCGCTGGTGGGCTCGGGGTCCGCCGATGCGTTTGCTGCCGCGTCCGAGGGCTTTGATGCTTCGTTTGATGCCGAGGGGTCGCACCTGTGGTGGTTTGTTAACTCAATCGGTGGCTTTGGTCTGCGTGTGCCCGATCTGCGCGCTCTGGGCCGCGCTGCTCGTGAGGCCCACGCGCTGTTTGTAGTGGATAACACGGTGGCGTCGGCTTTTGGCTGCGATTCGCTGCGGCTGGGTGCTGTGCTGTCGCTTGAGGCACTCGATCGCGTGTGCGCCGGCAAGGCTCCGCGCAAACTCGTTGCCGCTTCGGTGGCGCGCTCGCAGCTCAAACGCCATCATGTGGATGCTGCTGCCGAGTGCGCGCATGCCCTGCTTGAGGGCTGTGGCTTGGCCAAGCTTGATTTGCCTGCTGACGAGGCCGCTGTGCTGGATCGCGGGCTGGACTCGCTCGATGTCCGCATGCAGGCACATTTCGACCGCGCACGTGCGCTGGCCGAGTATCTGGCCGCCAACGAGATGGTGCGCAACGTGCGCTTTCCCGGACTGAGCTCGCATCCCGACCATGCGGTTGCAACGGGAATCCTCGAGCATGGTTTTGGCCCGGCAGTTGAATTTGACCTTATCGAGCGTAGCGCGGGAGAGCTGTTCGACGCTTTGCCGGGGGAGTTTCGCACATCGCCTGCCGGCGGCGCAACGACGCGTCTTTCGGCCCCACGTGGCAAACAGGGGAGCACCGTCCGCCTCTTCGCCGGCACCGACGACCCCTTGATCGTGGCCGCCACCCTAGATAATGCCCTCCGCAACTAGCTAAATCATCCTCGACTTCATAAGTTGCGGTGAAATAGGGATTGATTTACGGCTTTAACCGCATAAACAGTCCCTATTTCACCGCAACTTATGAGAAGGGGTTGTGTGGCTATAAGGCCCCGTCCTAAATTGGCTATTCTTTTATGCTGGCGATGAGGGCGTCGGCTTTGGTGGCGATGACGTTGTTGATGTCGGCCTGCAGCTCCTCGTAGACCGCTATGGCTCGCTCGCCGGCGGGGGTGAGGGTGGATCCGCGGGCGCCGTCGCGCTCGATGAGCTTGCAGCCCAGCTGGCCTTCGGCCTCGTTTACGATGCGCCAGGCCTTGGAATACGCCATGCCCATGCTTTTGGCGGCCCGGTTGAGCGAGTGTTCGCGGGCAATCCCCTGCAGCAGTAAGACGCAGCCGTGGCCGAACACGCCCGGCAGATCTTTGTCGCACGCTTGAATGACCAACTTTGCCGTCGTCTTGTACTCCATGTGCTCCACGTCTCCCCGCTAAAGTGTTTGCTGGGCAAACGCAAAGCCTGCGTCAAACCCTCGTGTGCTCTTCTTAAAACATGCATTGTAGCAGTCAAAGTGCGTTAAGATACTTCCCCAGTATTGGGCGCCCAAGGTTGGGCTGGGTCCTACGAGGCCTGCAGCCGACCGGTCGCATGGAAAAAGGAGAAACATGGCTACGTTCTTTCCCGGTGAGTCCCACACGTTTTCGGAGTATCTGCTGGTCCCTGGTTACTCGTCCTCGCAGTGCATCCCCAACAACGTCTCTCTTAAGACGCCGCTAACCCGCTTTAAGCGCGGTGAGAAGCCGGCAATCACCCTGAACATCCCCATGGTTTCCGCCATCATGCAGTCCGTCTCGGGCGTCGACATGGGTGTCGCGCTCGCTACCGAGGGTGGCCTGTCCTTCATTTACGGTTCCCAGAGCGCCGAGTCCGAGGCCGCTATGGTCAAGGCCGTCAAGGATCACAAGGCTGGCTTCGTTCAGTCCGATTCCACGCTGACCCCCGACATGACCATGGAGCAGGTCATCGAGCTCAAGGAGAAGACCGGTCACTCCACCATGCCGGTTACCGACGACGGCACTCCCAAGGGTAAGCTCCTGGGCATCGTTACCAGTCGTGACTATCGCCCCAGTCGCGATGACCACCAGACGAAGGTCTCCGAGTTCATGACTCCGCGTGAGCAGCTCATCGTGGGCGATAAGAACATCAGCCTCAAGGTTGCCAACGACGTCATCTGGGACAACAAGCTCAACGCTCTGCCCATCGTCGACGACAACGATCACCTCATGGGCATTGTCTTCCGCAAGGACTACGACAGCCACAAGACCAACCCCAACGAGCTGCTCGACGGCGATAAGCGCTACATGGTCGGCGCCGGTATCAACACCCGCGACTATGCCGAGCGCGTGCCGCTGCTCATCGAGGCCGGTGCCGATGTCCTGTGCATCGACTCTTCTGAGGGCTTCAGCGAGTGGCAGAAGCGCACCATCGAGTGGATTCGCGCCAACTACGGCGAGGACGTCAAGGTCGGCGCCGGTAACGTCGTCGACGCCGAGGGCTTCCGCTTTTTGGCCGACTGCGGTGCCGACTTCATCAAGGTCGGTATCGGCGGCGGCTCCATCTGCATTACCCGCGAGACCAAGGGTATCGGCCGCGGCCAGGCCACCGCGCTGATTGACGTCTGCCGCGCTCGTGACGAGTACTACGAGGAGACCGGTGTTTACGTGCCCGTGTGCTCCGACGGCGGTATCGTCTACGACTACCACATGACACTCGCCCTTGCCATGGGTGCAGACTTTATGATGCTGGGCCGTTACTTCGCCCGCTTTGACGAGAGCCCGACCGAGCGCGTCAACGTCAATGGCCAGTACATGAAGGAGTACTGGGGCGAGGGTTCTGCGCGTGCCCGCAACTGGCAGCGCTACGACCTGGGCGGTGCCGCGAAGCTCAGCTTCGTCGAGGGCGTCGACTCCTACGTTCCCTACGCCGGTTCCCTCAAGGACGGCGTGGGCGGCACGCTCTACAAGGTCAAGTCCACGATGTGCAACTGCGGTGCCCTCTCGATCCCCGAGCTCCAGGAAAAGGCACGCCTAACGCTGGTCAGCTCCACCTCCATCGTCGAAGGCGGCGCCCACGATGTAGTCGTGAAAGACTCTCAGCAAAGCGTCAGCTACCGCTAAGCGGCTTTCCCAAGCACCGCACCTTGCCGTTCAAACCGTCGCTCGCGTACCAAAGTACGCGTCGCTCCTCTTTCGGCCCAATCTGCGGCACTTGGAAAACCCGTTCGTGCTAGAACGGTTTTCAGACAAAGGTTGATTTCCAACCACGTTATTTAGATAAAGCGAGATGCCTGCAAGTCGCAGGCATCTCGCTTGTCGTATTTGCTATTATCATGCGAGTCAACCTTAGGGTCGGGCGGCTTAGCTTTGTTCGCTACAAGTTCCGCACGCAAAGAAGAGCACTTAATGTGCTCTTCGTCTTGCGCAGGACTGTCCGCAGTAGCGAACAAAGCTAAGCCGACCGACCCCAGCTAAGATTAAAGGAGCTGATATGTGCGATTGCACAGATCATAAGGACGAGATTCCTGTCTACGACGCGCAGGCCATTGAGTCCAGGTGGATGAAGGCCTGGGAGGACTCCAACCTCTTTGCCGTCGACACCGACGACAGTAAGCCCAAGAAGTACGTGCTCGAGATGTTCCCGTATCCGTCGGGCGACCTGCACATGGGCCACGCGCGCAACTATACCATCGGCGATGCCATGGCCCGTCAGGCCCGCATGCGCGGCTACGACGTGCTGCACCCCATCGGCTTCGATGCCTTTGGCCTGCCTGCCGAGCACGCCGCTATTAAGCACAACACGCAGGCTGCCCCCTGGACGTAGAAGAAGATGGACCAGGCGCTCGCCACGATGAAGCGCATGGGCTTCTCCTACGATCTGGATCGCATGGTCAAGACCTGCAGCCCCGACTACTACCGTTGGGGTCAGTGGATCTTTGAGAAGATGTGGGAAAAGGGCCTGGTCTACCGCAAGAAGAACCCGGTCAACTGGTGCCCCACCTGCAAGACCGTTCTGGCCAACGAGCAGGTCACCGAGGGCAAGTGCTGGCGCTGCGGCACCGAGCCCGAGAAGCGCGACCTTGAGCAGTGGTACTACAAGATCACCGAGTACTCTCAGGAGCTGCTCGACGATCTGGAGCAGCTGGACGGCTGGCCCGAGCGCGTCAAGCAGATGCAGGCTAACTGGATCGGTCGCTCCGAGGGCGCCGAGGTCGACTTTACCCTGTGCGACAAGGATGGCGAGCCCATCGAGGGCGACGAGGGCAAGATCACTGTCTTCACCACGCGTGCCGATACCCTTTTTGGCGTCTCCTTCTTTGTCCTGGCTCCCGAGTACGCCGGCCTGCACGAGCTCGTCGAGGGCACGGAGTACGAGGAGGCCGTCACCAAGATCGTCGAGGACTCCAAGCATATCTCTGCCGTCGAGCGTGCCCAGGGCACCCTCGAGAAGCACGGTGCCTTTACCGGCCGCTACGTGGTGAACCCGGTCAACGGCGAGAAGGTCCCCGTGTGGGTTGCCGATTATGTCGTTGCCGACTACGGTACCGGTGCCGTCATGGCCGTTCCCTGTGGCGACCAGCGCGACTTTGAGTTTGCCCGTAAGTACGACCTGCCGATCGTGCCGATTATCCTGGACGATGACGATCGCGCTGCCGTCGAGGCCGGCGGCGAGACCATCGATACCTTCCATGCCGAGACCGTCGACTGGGATTGCGCCCACGCTGCCGAGGGCACGCTCGTCCAGTCCGGCAAGTACACCGGCATGCGCGGCGGCAAGCACTCCGAGGGTGAGGCTGCGCGACTGGCTCATTTCCCGTCAGCGTTATTGGGGCAACCCCATCCCGGCCATCCACTGCGAACATTGCGGCATCGTGCCCGTGCCTGAGGATCAGCTGCCGGTGACGCTGCCCGAGAACCTGGACCTGGGCGCCGGCGAGACCCTCGCCGAGTGCAAGGACTTCTACGAGACCACCTGCCCGGTCTGCGGTCGCCCGGCCAAGCGCGAGACCGATACCATGGACACCTTCACCTGCTCCAGCTGGTATTACCTGCGCTATACCGACCCGCACAACACCGAGCTGCCCTTCTCCAAGGAAGCCGCCGACCGTTGGATGCCCGTCGATAACTACATCGGCGGCATCGAGCACGCTATTCTGCACCTGCTCTACAGCCGCTTCTTTACCAAGGCTCTGCGCGACCTGGGTCTGCTGAGCGTTGACGAGCCCTTCACCAACCTGCTGTGCCAGGGCATGGTCAAGGACGAGAACGGTGACACCATGTCCAAGTCCAAGGGCAACGTTGTGCCTCCGAGCTCGGTCATCGAGCCCTACGGCGCCGACACTATGCGTTTGGCGATCCTGTTTATCGCCCCGCCCGAGAAGGACTTCGACTGGGATCCCAAGGCTGTCGAGGGCGCTAACCGCTTCATCAAGCGCGCCTGGCGTATCGTTTGGCAGCTCGTCCAGTCCGGCGACGCCAACGTGGCCTTCGACAAGTCCGCGCTCGACGAGGTCGCGATGAAGCTCTATCGCGAGCGTCACCGCACCATCGCCAAGTGCACCGAGGACTTCGATCGCGGCCAGTTCAACACCGCCATCTCGGCCGTCATGGAGCTCGTCAACGCGGCGAGCGCCTACCTCAACGCCACCGAGGGTACCGCCCGCGACAAGGCGCTGTGCTACGGCGTGGCTAAGGATATCGTGAGCGTCCTTGCCCCCATCTGCCCGTTCTGGGCCGACGAGCTGTGGCACGAGGCACTCGGCTGCGAGGGCAACGCCTACACCGCCGCCTGGCCCGAGTTCGACCTGGCCGAGTCCGTTGAGGACACGGTGCAGATCGTGGTCCAGGTGCTCGGCAAGGTCCGCGGCCGCGTCGACGTTGCCCGCGATGCCTCCAATGAGGATATGCAGGCTGCCGCCGAGGCCGCCGTCGCCAAGTGGCTCGAGGGCAAGACGGTCGTCAAGGCCATCTGCGTGCCCGGCAAGCTGGTCAACCTGGTGGTCAAGTAGGCACTGCGCGCTTAACTGACGCATAAAAGACGAGGGGCGATCCGGTTGGGTCGTCCCTCGTCTTGTGTTTTATGCCCTGCTTAGTCAGTGCGTCGCACCGTCTTCTATGGGATGTGTACCAGGTCCCTAAAGTAAACGTTGCCCGTTGCCTCTTCGAACATCCAAATGTTGAGGTAGATGTCGTTGAGGTCGTTGTTCACATCAAAGTCCGGGTCGTCGAAGGTGCCCACAAAGGTGAGCATGGCGCGCGTTTCCTCTCCAGCGGCGACCGGTTGGCGCATGTGTACGTCGCGGACCACGCCGTTGACGTAGGCATATGAGTCCACATCGCCAAACATCATGTCGACACCGGTGTTGTTGGACACCGTAAAGACGAGCGCGGCGTCGCCGTAGCCATCCGTGTCCTTGCCCACGCAGGTAACATGGACGTTCTCGTCTACCTCAAGGTCGATGGGGAACTGTTCTTGGGAATCGGGACCCAGGCCCTGGGGATCGACGATGTCTTCGTCTATTTTGTCGAAGCTTACGGGGGGTTCGGTTTTC
>CAUBWQ010000037.1 GCA_958439775.1 uncultured Collinsella sp.
GAGATAGTCGTCATAGCCGGCGGTCTGCAGTTGCAGCAGCTGGAGGCGCTCGCATGCGGTCAGCAGGGAAGGGTCTATGTTGCCCAGGATCACGTCGGCATTGGCGACCTGTTCACGCGTGATGGCGTCGGAGCTCGTGTAGATAAAGTCCTTGCCCGGAGCGCTCGACTCAAGAATTGCGCGATGGCGGTCGTTGACGGGCAGCAAAACCAGGATGTTCACAAGCAGTCCTTTCCGCTCGACCTGCCAAAAAGGGACAGGTTTATTTTGGCAGGTTGTATCAGGCAAAACGTTATAAAAACGCCGGGCTACGCGATGGTTAACATATCCATCGCGTAGCCCGGCGCATCCACAGCTACCAGCTCAGCAGCTCGTAGCCATCCTCGGTCACCACGAGCTGTACCTCGCACTGGGCCGAATCGCTGCCGTCCTTGGTGCGCACGCACCAGCCGTCACCCTTGCTGATCTTGATGTCGGGCGCTCCGGCGTTGACCATGGGCTCGATGGTAAAGACCATGCCCGGAGCCATGATGGTGTCCACATCGGGCGCCTCGGTGGTAAAGCCCACAAACGGGTCCTCGTGGAACTCCTTACCGATACCGTGTCCGCCGTACTCGCGCACCACGCTAAAGCCGGCGTCCTCGACCGTCTTTTGCACGGCCTCGGCCATCACGGACAGCGGTAGCCATGGCTTGACGGCCGCCAGACCCGCCTCCACGCTGGCGCGGGTGACGTCGACCAGGCGCTGGCGCTCGGCCGAGACCTCGCCGATGCAGAACATACGGCTCGAATCACTAAAGTAACCGTCCAGGATCGTGGAGCAGTCCACGTTGATGATGTCGCCCTCGTGCAGCACATCCGCATCGCAGGGGATACCGTGGCAGACGACGTCGTTGATCGAGGTGCACACGCTCTTGGGATAGCCCTCGTAGTTAAGATCGGCCGGCGTGCCGCCGTGCTCGACGGTGTAGTCGTAGATCATCTGGTCGATCTGGTTGGTGGTCATGCCCGCGGCGATGTGTTCGCCTACGTAATCGAGCACACCCACGTTGATGGCGGCCGAGCGCTTGATGCCCTCGATATCGGCGGGCGTCTTGTAGAGCGTGCGGGGCAGAACCTCCCAGCCCTCTTCCCACAAGCGCTCGAGGCGCTCATCAAAGGCGCTATGGCATTTCTTATATTTTTTGCCGCTGCCGCACCAGCAGACGTCGTTGCGGCCGGGCACGGGTCCATTGTCAAACATGGCTAACTTCCTTTCATTCGCAGCTAGTATAGCCCACTCACAGGGCAGCTGCGCGCTAGTAGCTCACCTGGCAGGGAATGCCGAGGGCGCGCACGCGCGCGGCGATGGCGTCGAGGGCCTCGGGCGCTGCTTTGGCAAGGCCGGCGACCGGCGTCTCGCGAGCCACCGTGTAGATGGTCGCTTCTTGTGGGCGAATACGCTCAAGCGCCGCGAGCCAGGGGGCAACGTACTCCTCGCCGGTGTTGTCGATGAGCTTGCCCTGATACTCGCCGGTCAAAAAGATCGTCTGGATAATAACGTGACCGTCAAAGCTTGCGAACGTCTCGATCTGGTGCTCGACGTCGTAGGGGCCAACAGGCTGGTCGAGCAGCTGGATAAATGCCGGGTCGACCGTATCGAGCTTAAGAATGTTGTCGTCGACCATCATGAGCGCGTCGTGCACCTCGGGACGGTCGGCGCGCGTGCCGTTGGAAAGCACGGCGATCTTGGAGTTTGGGGCAAGCTCGTCGCGCAGCGCGACGGCGCCGGCGATGGCCTGCGGAAACTCCGGTGCGGCGGTGGGCTCGCCGTTGCCTGCGAAGGTGATCACATCGGGGAGCTCGCCCTCGGCTGCCATCTCGCGCAGCTTTGCCTCGAGCGCGTCGAGTACCACGGCAGCTGTGTTGTACGGCTCATGGCAGGGACGCTCGGCGTTGAGGCCGTTTTCGCAGTAAATGCAGTCGAACGTGCAGATTTTGCCGCTGGCCGGCATCATGTTGACGCCGAGCGAGAGACCAAGGCGACGGCTGCGAACGGGCCCAAAGATGGGGCTGGCATTCAAAAACGTAGACATAGACATATGCTCCTCAAGACAATTGTGCCTAAGCATAGCATCGGCTCCAAAGCAAGGTGCGGGCTCTTGCTTTACAAGTTTCGTTTTTTCACGTCGCTCATTATGCCGTGTCATGAAAAGCCTCGGGTCGGGTAAAGTTAATCTGTTAACAAGGCGTAAAGCAATGCGGGTCTATCCAGCCGTACTGACGCGCAACTGGATGGGCGTTGATGATGGGGGCACAACATGGATTTTACGGTCGAGAATGCGGGCACCACGATTGCCTGTCGCGAATATGCCGGCCCGGATGTGTCGCCTGATACTCCTGCCTTGGTGTGCGTGCACGGCGCTTGTGTCGACGGCACATTTTTCGACGGCATCGCATGTGAGCTCAGTCGCAACTACCGCGTAATTGCCTATGACCGCCGCGGCTGTGGCGGCAGCAGCGAAGCGGCAGACGGCAGCTATGATCTTGCCGCTCAGGCCGCCGACCTGCAGGCCGTGATCGAACACGTTGGCGCTCCGACAAATGTGCTTGCGCACAGCGCCGGTACGTTGGTGGCGCTGGAGCTTCTTCGCACCGAACCCCATCTCGTCGCCCGTGCGATTCTGCATGAGCCGGCTGTGTCGGCCGAAGGCGTCGGCATGGGCGCAGCTCCGATTTTGCTCGATATGATTGCGGCTGGAAAGGTTTCAAGGGCGCTTCGGCTTTTCTTGGGAGCTCTCGGCGACTTGGACCCCGAGGCTCCTGGGACGATCGAAGCGGAAGCCAAGCATGCCCTGCGCAATGGTCGTTGCTTTATGGCCAATGAATACGGAACAAATATGACATATGCTCCCGACTGGGAGCGCGCCCGCGAATCAAAGGCGGTGTCGGCTGTGTTTTTGGGCGAGCTTTCGGTCGGTACACCCCGCGAGGCTGGTACGCGAGCGGCTGCCGAATATCTCGATTGCCCCCTTGTGACGATCCCGGGCGCGCATAACGGTTTGCGCGATCGCCCCGTTACGGCGGCAAACGCCGTTCACGATGTCTTGGAGCGTTAGCACGCTCGATGACCTGCGGGGAGGGGGACTGTTGGCGTTTCGTCATTGTTAACGAATGCGCCAATAACCACGCGCCCGCGGTTCCATTACCACCGTTTGCCAGGTCATAAAAATGTAACAGCATTCACGTGCTTACCTGCATCGGCAAGGTGTTACCCTTGTAGCATTTGGAACCCACCGCTACCATGCGAAACTATCGAAAGGGCCCCATATGCTCAATAATCACGAGGTCAATCTAACCGACGAGGAGGCTGCCGCTGAGGTCGCCCGCGTCGCGAAGACCTACCCCGTGGTGCGTTTGCTGTCGGCCGATCAGATTAAGAGCGAGCCTAACTGCCTGCTCGCCGGCGATCGCTGCCCTTGTCTGCGTCAGTCGAGTCTTGAGGCCTTGGCAGGTTCCGATGATGTATCGGAGCAGCTGCTCAATGATGGTACCGAGTACCGCGCTCGCCTGCGCCCTCTGAAGGTCGAGGGCGAGCCTCACGTCCTGCTGATGGTGCGTCCGATCGATGAGCAAGAGGCTGCAGAAGAGGACCTCGTCTACACCGACGTGCTGACGAGTGTGCGCAATCGCCGATATTACGAGGAAAAGCTCCGTAGCGCCCGCATGAATGCCGGCGTTGCGGTGATCGACCTTGATGATTTTAGGGTCTTCAACGATACGTGTGGCCGTCATGCCGGCGACCTTGCGCTCGGTGCTGTGGCGACAGCCATACGCAGCGGAATTCGTTCGACTGACGAGCTTGTACGCTATGGCTGCGACAAGTTTGTGGTCGTCATGCCCAATATTCCCTCCGATGACTTCACCCGTCGCCTGCACCAGGTGTCCGATGCCGTTCATGCCACGATTGTTCCGGGCCATGAGTACGTGAGCTTGACGGCATGTATTGGTGGCGTTCGCATTCATGGCGAGACGGTCGATGAGGGAGTTGGCCGCGCTGTCCAGTTATTGAGCCGCGCTAAGGCAAAAGCCGGTACGGTCGTGACCGACGCCGATTCCATCGAAGCCTTCCAAAGCGAAAAGCCTTTGGTGCTTATTGTCGATGACTCCGACATGAACCGAGCCATTCTCAACGAGATGCTCAAGGACGAGTATTGCATCCTCGAGGCCGACAACGGTCGTACGGCGCTCGACATGGTCGACCGCTATGGCGATGAGTTGTCGCTCGTGCTGCTGGATATTGTCATGCCGGGCATAAGCGGCTTTGAGGTGCTGGCCGATCTGTCGCGCCGATCGGGTATCGACAATCTGCCTTTCATCATGATTTCGAGCGAAGATTCCGATGATATGGTTCTGCGCGCGTACGAGCTGGGCGCCTCGGACTATATCAACCGCCCGTTTGACTCCCGTGTCGTGCGCCGGCGTGTAAGCAACACCATCCGCCTATACGCCAAACAGCGCCGCCTGACGAGTTTGCTGTCCCAGCAGTACAACGAGCGCGTCAAGAACAGTCGCATGCTCATCGACATCATGGCCGGCGTTATGGAGCTTCGCAATGGCGAGAGCGGCAGGCACGTTACGAACATCGAGAAGCTGACCGAGCTGCTGCTTGGCTGTCTGGTCCAGCGTAGCGGCACGATCTCCCTCGACAATGAGGAACGCTCTACGATTGCCCTGGCTTCGGCGCTGCACGATATCGGCAAGATGTCGATTGACGATGCAATTCTCAACAAACCCGGGCGCCTTACGCCCGAGGAGTTCGAGATTATGAAGACGCATACCACGATGGGCGCCGACATGCTGCGTGAGCTGGGCCGCCATCACGTCGGCAATGCGCTTATGGAATATGCGTACCAGATTGCGCGTTGGCATCACGAGCGCTGGGACGGCAAGGGCTATCCCGATGGCCTTAAGGGCGACGAGATTCCCATTGCCGCGCAGGTGGTCTCGGTGGCCGACGTGTATGATGCGCTGACGAGCGTGCGCGTGTACAAGGACGCTATCCCGCACAAGGAGGCGATCCAGATGATCCTGGACGGTAAGTGCGGCACCTTTAACCCGCTGTTGCTCGACTGCCTGCTCGAGGTGCAAGACCGTATTGCCGAGACGTTGGCACGCCCCGCCGACGTTGTCGCGTTTCCCACGATTTAGTTTGACCAAAGGAGTTTTAATCCATGATTTCCATGCGTGAGGCGTATGAGAAGATCGGCGCTAATTATGATGACGCGTGCGCTCGGCTGATGGGCGAGGAAATGCTTGCCCGCTTTGCCCTCAAGTTTTTGGATGACGAGAGCATGGACAAGCTGGAGGCCGCCATGGCGGCAGGAGACGCCGAAGGTGCGTTTATGGCAGCGCACACGCTCAAGGGCGTGAGCCAGAACTTGGGATTCGATAATCTGTACGAGCCGGCGGTCGTGGTGACCGAGGCGCTGCGCGGCGCCGATGCCGTTGACGACGCTCGCGAGGGAATGCATGCGCTGCAGCAGCAATATGCGGCTACGATGTCGGCTCTGCGCGAGGCGGCCGAATAAGAGCTTGCGAGCCTTGATGACTATGAGAGTGGATAATCTCCCGTTTTAGGCCCGGTGGTGGCCTCGAAGTGGGAGATTATCCACTCTCGTTCGATACGTGTCCAAAAATCCACTCTCACCCCTTCTGATTAGTGAATGGGCTATGCGCACTGGCGGGGCTTTCCGCATGCAATCAATATCGTTGTTCGATAAACTGTTCGAATAACGATAGAGTCGATGAGGGTGAGTGTATGTCTAACAGCGTTCAGCGTATGGCCAAAGCGGGCGAAAATATCAGGAAGCTTGGCTTTTGCATGGCAGCCGTTTTTGCAGGGATGCTCGTCGCTTTTGCCGCGTTGGTTGTTTACGTGATCTGGTATGCGGTTGCAAACGTTGCTTCTGTCGATTCTTTCGGCGTCGTGACGCTTCTCGATGGCGGGTGCATCGTTATCCCAAGCGGGCTGTGCCTGGCACTCGTCGTGGGTATTTCGCTTGTCGTTCTGTGTGGGATCAGCCGTAACATCTCGCGAGGCGTCTCGCCCTTTACCAAGACGCATGTGCGGCTTATCCGTGTTCTTGCGCTTGCCTTTGCTGTTAACGCCGCGGTTTCGCTTATTGGTGCCTACGGATCGGTCAATCTTACCATTGGTGGGCTGGAGCTTTACGTCGTGCCTCATTCCTTCGTTATTGAGATTTGCCAAGGCGTTGCCTTTGATGCGGGGTCGCTTATCGGCGCGGCTGTCTGTCTGTGTATCTCGGTGATCTGGAGTTATGCCTCGCTGCTCCAAGAGCAGTCTGACGAGCTTGTGTAGGAGGAAGCATGAGCTATCTCATCATCGAGCTTGAGACGCAGCTGCTTAAGACCGGAAAGACCAGTGCTGATCTGATTCGTGCCACGGGGCATACTCCGGCTAATATTTCTAAGCTAAGAAACGGAAAGATAAAAGCTATTCGCCTAAAGACGCTTCTTGATATCTGTGATGAGCTTGATTGTCAACCGGGAGATATTATTCAGCGCGTGAGCGAGAAAGAGCTTGAGGAGCTTATTGTCGAGCGCGCAAAAAATGTCGTGAGACAGATGCGGGATGGCGGAGGCAACGAGGCGTCGCTTCCGACATCAGTCTTTGCTGTCGATTTGAGCGACGAGTAGCATAAGACGAACAGCTAAAACGAAGTATCAGCGTGAAGGGACCCGTGTCTAACACGGGTCCCTTCTTTTAGATTATCTTGACAAATATGAGTTATCGAAAAACAATAACAACCATGGAAAACGATAAAGGAAAGAAGGAACGATATGAGCGGTTTTTCTATCAAGCAGAACGGGGGTCCAATGAACGCATCAGCAATAAAGCTATCAAAAGTTTCAAAACGCTACGGGAAACGGCGCGTTTTGCATGACGTTTCCTTCGAGGTGCATCAGTCTGAGCTCTGTGCCCTTGTTGGTGCAAACGGGGCGGGTAAAAGCACGCTTATTAAAATCGTCTTGGGCCTCTGCGAGCCATCTTCGGGGAGCGTGGAGCTCTTTGGAGGCAAATCAAAAAGAGAGCTTGGCCTGATGCGGACGCGTGTCGGCTATGTGCCAGATTCCAGCGGAGCATACCAATCCCTCAGTGCGGTTGAGAATCTCCAAATCCGATGTTTGGAATGGGGGCTTGATGCGAATCGTGAGATTCCTCGCGTTTTGAGCCTAGTCGGGCTGGACGTCGTAGAGAAAAAGAGCGTGAGCAGTTTTTCTCTGGGAATGAAACGGCGGCTGGATATAGCTACAGCTTTGTTGGGTGACACTGATCTGCTTATTTTTGATGAGCCAGCAAACGGGTTGGACCCGCTGGGCATCGAGAGTATATGGGCCCTTATCGGTCGATTGAATCGAGAACAGGGTAAGACCATGCTCATCTCTAGCCATGATTTGGATGAGTTGGCATCAGTTGCAACAAGT
>CAUBWQ010000038.1 GCA_958439775.1 uncultured Collinsella sp.
TGAGAGTCGTCAACGACTTTGCATCGAAGACCGATGAGGGGACGTCGCGTCGCGGCTTTATGGCTTCGGGCTTGGCCCCCTTTGGTGCCATGCCTCGCATTGATTACATTTGTGCCAACGGGCTGTTCCGGCGGCATCTGGGCAACATTGCGCAGTTGGAATCGGGGCGCATCTTCTGCCGCCACGGTATTGACCATCTGCTCGATGTCTCTCGCATTATGTGGATCAAGAATCTCGAGGAGCAGCTCGAATTTGACCGCGAGGTCATCTACGCCACGGCACTTCTTCACGATATCGGCAAAGATGAACAGTATGAATCGGGTATATCCCATGATGTTGCAAGCGAACGCGTCGCTGATGCGATTCTCGGCGGCATGCCCGATGACGTGGCGTTTGAGCCGGCCGATGCCGCAGCCATTAAGACGGCCATTCTGGGCCATCGAAAGCTGCGCGTGAACAGCCAACCGCTTGAGCGTCTGCTCTATGCAGCCGACAAAGCGTCGCGCGCCTGCTTTGCATGCCCCGCGCGCAATGCTTGCAACTGGAGCGATGATAAAAAGAACCTGTCGATTCGCGTGTAGTTAGTTTGCGCGGTCGGGGTTCTAAACGAAGGAGACGATCGCGATGAGCAACAAGAAACTGCCCGAGAATGCAACCAAGACTGAAGGCGCCGAGCTCGCCCGCCGTGGAAGGGGCGAAATATCCACCGCAACGGCGGTGCCCCACGTGAGCTATGACGACCTTCGCCATGCCGACCGCATCACCGTTGAAGGTCTTGAGGTTTTTGCTAACCATGGCGTGTATCCCGAAGAGAACGCGCTGGGCCAGAAGTTCATCGTGTCCTTGGTACTCTATGCCGACCTGCGTGCAGCGGGGGAGCACGATAACCTGGACGCCTCGATTGACTATGGTGTGCCACGATGTCGATGGCTATCTGTGCGAGCATACGTTTAAGCTAATCGAGGCTGCAGCTGAGGGTGTGGCCTCGATGCTGCTGCGTCGTTACCCCTTGCTGCTTGGCGTGCGCGTTAAGCTCGATAAGCCTTGGGCGCCCGTCGGTCTTCCCCTGGCAAGCTGCGGTGTCGAGATCGAGCGCGTGCGCTAACCGGTTCTAATATGTCTCTATGGGTGGCTGCTTGAGCCGCTGGGACAGTGCTCTATTGTTGGGGCAGTACGTGTCGAGCAGGGCGTGAAACCGCTGATTGTGGCTTGGCTCGAGCAAGTGGACGAGCTCGTGGGCGACAACCATGTCAAGGCACTCGACGGGGTAGGCGGCAAGTTCTCGTGCGATGCGAATGGCGCCGGTTTTGGGCGTGCATGATCCCCAGCGCGTTTTCATGCTGCGCACGGAAACGCGGGATTTCGTTTGCGTGCACCATATCCCGCAGCGCCGATGTGACTTCGGACGTATAGAGCTGGTCAATATGGGCTTGGATCTCACTGGGCGTTAAGCCGTCGAGGGGCGCGTTCCACTTGGCCTGCGGACGTTCGTCTGGCTCGTCGGTACCCATAAAGCTTGCGAACGTGGCTTGTTTGGGCCGCGGTGCGGGTGACTTAAAGTTGTGATCGAGCGCATCTTGTACCGTGATGGGCTTGCCCCAAAGTGCAATGATGGACGAGGGGCTGAGCGGCTCTCGCGCCGTCGCCTGACGTTGCTCGCGCTGGGCAAGCCGGCTGATAATCCAGGCGCTGTTGCGCTTCACAAACGCTTCGATACGCTCGCGGCTGGCGCCGAGCGGTGCGCTGGCGTGGACCTCACCGCTCGATGTGACGCGCAGGTTGAAGTTTTTGACGCGCTTTTTGGTAACGACGACGGGGATGGGAGTCCCATCCGGTTGGGGTAGGAAAAGCGTAAATTGCTGCGTCAAAAGTGGTCCTTCAGATTGGGGACGGGCCGGCATGTCGACCGTTCGGCATGCCGGCCCGCTCAGGGGATGTGAAATTAATAACGCTCAAAGAAGGCAAGGGCATTATCGCTGCAGAGCTTCTGCATCACGGTCTTGCCAAAGTGCTTGGAGAGCATGTTCTGGAACTCGGGCATCTTGCTGGCATCGGAGAGGAAGGCGGGCACCGTGGCACCGTCCCAGTCGCCGCCGAGCGCGATGACGTCCTCGCCGCCCAGGTCGAGCCAGTGCTCGATATGTGCCGCCAGCTGGTCGAAGGTGACGTCTGCGGCTGTCTTGTCGGTTGCGTCGTTGGAAAGGAACTCGCTGCAGTAGTTGAGGCCGACGATGCCACCCATGTCGCGAATGGTGCGGAACTGGTCGTCGGTGAGGTTGCGCTTAACGCCGCAAACTGCACGAGAGTTGGAGTGGCTGGCGACGAAGGGACGTGTGGCGTGGGCGACAACCTCGTCAAAGCACTCATCGTTGAGGTGGGAGACGTCAAGCACCATGCCGGCGTGCTCCATCTGCGTAAGTGCCTCGATGCCGGCGGCGGTGAGGCCGGCGTGGGTATCGTGTCCGCTCGCGAGCGGTCCCTGCGCATTCCAGCTGAGCGATGACATGAGTACGCCCAAGCTCTTGAGCACCTCGATCAGCGCGGGGTCCTCGGCAAAGAACGTGGCGTTTTCGATGGTGTGGATGCAGGCGACCTTGCCGTCTTTGAGCGCGGGGCGAATGTCTGCCGCGCTGCGTACGTTGACCATGCGGTCGTGGTTGAGCATTGCCTGGCCGCTCATATGCGCCATGATCTGCGCCTGGAAGCGCGCGGCGTGGGCGGTGGGAATCTCATCGGGGACAAACGTGGCGAAGCACTGTGCCCATGGCGTGTTGCCGATCTTTGCGAGCGAGATGGCGCAGGCGTTGCCCTCGATGAGGTCGAAATCTTGCGGATGCGTTTCGTCGCCGGGGAAATAACCGTCGGTGCCGGCGGTAAAGCGCAGGTCGAGATCAAGCGTGGCCCAGCCGATGCGGTCGGCGGTGTCGCAGTGTAGGTCAAATACGGGATATGCCATGGTTCCTCCGGTTGCAGCGTTTCTTTGCAAACTGTCATTGAATTGTATGACTAGGGTATAGTTAGCGCCATATGTTCACGGCGGCCCGCGTTGTGCGCCGCCCTTATCACGGAGGTTACCATGTCCAACCAGGGCAAGAAGGTCAAGACTCATTATCGCGGCACGCTCGACGACGGCACGCAGTTCGATAGCTCCTACGATCGCGGCGAGCCGCTGGAGTTCACCTGCGGCGCCGGTCAGATGATCAAGGGCTTCGACGCCGCTGTTGTCGACATGCAGGTGGGCGAGAAGAAGACCGTGCACATTCCTGCTGCCGATGCCTACGGCGAGCACAATCCCGAGATGGTTATTACCTTCCCGGCCGAGCAGGTTCCCAACATCGAGCAGATCGAGAAGGGCATGAAGCTCTTCCTGTCCACGCCGAGCGGCATGCCTGTTCCCGCCGTCGTCATCGACGTAACGCCCGAGGCTGTGACGCTCGATGCCAACCACGAGCTTGCCGGCAAGGACCTCAACTTTGATATCGAGCTCGTCGAGGTCGAGGGTTAGAGCATGCCTGAGCGCTTGGTTTCGACGACATGCTTGGGAAATCTCAACGATCCGTCCTATGAACTTCTGCTTCGCCGGAAGCTGGGCGGCGTCTTTGAAGTTGACGAGCTACTGCTCGATTGGGACCAGGCTGATGTATGCGCGTTTGTGGGCGTGACGGAGCTGGGGCGCACGGTCGATGTTCGGCTGGATACTGCCGACGGCGGTCGTTTTGTCGACGGCGACGTGCTCGCCGTCGACCGTTCGGGCGTGGTGCCCGTGGCGGTTGTCGTGCGCCTGCGCAGCGCCGAGGTTTATTTGGTCGAAGTTGACCGCATGGACCCGATTGCGCTCGCGCATGCGTGCTGGGAGATCGGCAATATGCATGCGCCGCTTTTTCGAGGCGATTCGGACGAGTATACCGTGCGCATGTATACGCCGGTGCAGCCTGTTTTGGGCCGCATGCTCCGGGGCGTCGAGGGCGTTCGGCTCTCGACGGTTACCCGTGAACTCGATTCGGACCGGCGCTTTGCGTCGAGTGCGGCGGATGCCGTTGTGAGTATGGCACCAGACTTTACGATCGTAAAGAAGGCGCGCGGTTAACGTGCGTATAAGTAAGGCGGACTTTGAGAGACAACTATTCAAAGTCCGCCTTTCTGTTGATGAGATGCTGTGGGGGAGCATATGGGTCTTGAAGGAATCAAGCTGATTGCATGCGATTTGGACGGCACGTTGCTGCATCCGGGGGAGCGCGAGCCGCGTTCCGAGGCCTTTGAGTTCATCGATGAGCTGCATCGTCGCGGTATCGTGTTTATGCCGGCGAGCGGCCGTCAATATGCGAGCTTGCGCTATCTGTTTGCCCCGGTGGCCGATGAGCTCGCCTATGTATGCGAAAACGGAGCCCTGGTGATGAGCGAGGGACGTGCCGTTGTCAAGCGTTCCATGGAGCGTAGCCTTGCTATGGATATCGCGAATGCCGTGGTTGCGTATCCCCATGCCGACGTGACCCTTTCGTGTGAGGGACACCTCTACACCATGAGCGGCAACGATGCGTTCGTCGATCATTTGCGCTATGAGGTCCACTGCGATGTGGCGGTGGTCGCCCGCCCCGAGGACATCGACGAGGACGTCATTAAGATTGCCTTCCAGACGCCCGAGGTGGATCAGCCGGCGGCCCTGGAGTATTTTGAGCGCCTCTTTAGCGACCGTGTTGACGTGATGACGTCGGGAACCGAATGGACGGACTTTATCGGTTTCGGTTCGGGCAAGGGCTCCGCGCTTGCCGATTACGGTCGTGCCCTGGGTATTTCGCCCGATGAGATGATGGCGTTTGGCGACAACGAGAACGATCGCGACATGCTCAACGTCGTGGGCCATCCCTATCTGATGAAGAGCTGCAACCCCTCTATGCGTGGCATTAACGACCGCGTCCGCTACGTGCGCACGGTCGAAGAAGAGCTGCGTCGTCTACTTGCTGAGTAGACATTTGGGACATGTCTAGGAATCTACTTTTTGCTGCAAAGTGCGGAAAGGTGGATTTTAAGGCATGTTCCAAACATCTACCGGCAGTCGGGGCAGAGACCCTCGAAGATGGTGTAGTGCGACGTGACGTGCCAGCCGATTTGCTCGGACGCTTTGGCGTCGAGCTGGGCATCGAAGGGGAGCGGTACGTCGATGACGCGGCTGCATGAGGTGCAGATGATATGTGCGTGCGGCTCGATCGTGCGATCGAAGCGGCTGCCGCCCGGCGTCTTGATGGAGAGGATCTCGCCGGCGTCGGCCAAGAGATTGAGGTTGCGGTAGACCGTACCGCGGCTGATTTTGTCATCCTGCGCGCGCACGACGTTGTAGATTTCGTCGGCGGTGGGATGGTTGTAGCTTTGGCGCACGGCGTCAAGAACCAGCTTTCGCTGCTTGGTATTCCTTCTTTGCACCGCCATGCGCCTCGCCTCTTTTCTATCAACGGTCGTAGGTAAATGATACCGTATTTAGCACACAATACTAATAATGAGGACTGAAACCGTCTTCATTGGCAAGTGGGGCTCGGGCCTGGGCATCTACAAGGCGAAAACGCGTTCCCATGCGCTCGTAGGAGGCATGAAGTGCCTCGAGATGAGATAGGATGTCTGCCGGAGCTCCCTGTATCTCCATCTCGACTGAGCCGTCTTCCATGTTACGCACCCAGCCGGTGAGTGCGCGTGCCTGCGCGAGGTTGGTGTTGGTAAAGCGAAAACCAACGCCTTGGACTTGCCCCGCCCAGCGCAGGAAATAACGCAGGGGAGTGTCTTGAGTGGCCTCGTCGCTTGCAAGCACGGTAAGCCTGCGGCGCAGCTCGAGCTCGACGTTTGACGGTTTTTGAGGCTCTCGACTGCCGCCGGTGACGCTGGAGAAGAACGTATCGAAGAGGCCCATCGCTATGCCTGCTTGCCTGCGTCGGCCGGGAAGGTTATGCCGGCCTGCTGACGCACGGCATCCATGATGTGTAGTGAGACGAGCGTGACATCGCGGTAGTGGCCAAGCTCGTGGCGTCCCGCCGGGGTCTCCCAAATCTCTTCCTTGACGTTATCGATGCCGCCGATGGCGGTGATAAAGTCTGTGAGTTCGTATTCCATGGTGTTGCTCGATTTGGGCAGGTCGAGCACGCGGCCGTTGTCGCCCTGTTCGCGCGGCGCCTCGGTCGCCGAGCCGCGTACGACGTTGCCGCGATAGTCGATGCGGACGTTGCGGGGCGTTGACAGATGGTCAATCTGGATAGTGCCACGCTCGCCTTCGATCTGCGAGGGCAGTAGGTCATTCGTAATTTTGGAGTGCGCGAGCTCGACGGAGATGCGGCCTCCGCCATAGCTGGCGAGGATGGAACCGCAGCCGTCGATGGGGCCGTGCGTGAGCTGTCGCGTGGTGGGGTCGAGCAGAGTAGTCATGCTCGTAAGGCCGGAGGGCATGCCGAAAATCTCGACCATGGGCTCGACGGCGTAGACGCCAATGTCCATGAGGGAACCCGATGCCATATTGCAGTCGAAGATATTGGTGGCGCGTCCCGCGAGAATCTCGTTGTAGCGCGAGGAATACTTGCCAAAGCGCAATGAGGCGCGGCGGATGGGGGCGATCTCGCCCAGGGCGTCCTCGATGGCGTGGAAGGCGGGATCGTGGAGGGGACGCATGGCTTCGAGGGCCACGACACCTGCTGCCTCGGCAGCGCGGAAGACTTCCAGCGCCTGCGCTTCGGTGGCGCAGAAGGGTTTCTCGACGATGACGTGCTTGCCACCGGCGATGCAGGCAAGGGCCTGCTCGTAGTGAAGTGCGTTAGGGCTGCCGATATAGACGGCGTCGACGTCGGCGGCTACCGCAAGCTCATCGAGTGACGTAAAGTTTCGCTCACCACCGCGCTCGGCGGTAAAGGCAGTACCGCGATTGGCGTCGCGTGAAAGCGTGCCCACAAACGCGGCTTGGTCGTTGGCGTTGACGACCTGGATAAAGTCGTCGGTAATCATGGATGTGCCGATGGTTGCGATACGCAACATGTGTCCCCCTTGCGTTGTTTGGCTTACAGGACGAGTGTAGCGCGGGAGGACACAAAAGCGTGCGAAAACGCCGTTACAGGTCGCTCTCGTTAAAGCCGGTGTCGATATCGAGATTGGCTCCGTCGGCCGCGGTGGTGGCGAGCTCGTCGCAGCGCTCATTGAGCTCGTGGCCGGCATGCCCCTTAACCCAGATGAACTCCACCTTATGCTTATTCTTTGCGGCAAGCAGGCGCTCCCATAGGTCGCGGTTCTTGACGGGCTGCTTGTTGGCGGTTTTCCATCCGCGCTTTTTCCGGCGCGGGGCCTGCGGTGTGCAAACGGCAGAGG
>CAUBWQ010000039.1 GCA_958439775.1 uncultured Collinsella sp.
ATCCTTGAGCGGGGCGAATACCTTCTCGATCATGTACGGTTTGACCGCAGCGACCACGATATCGGATGCGGCGACAACCTCGGCGGCATCGTGGCAGGCGACCATGCCGCGCGCCTCGCAGCGCTCAACCAGTGCGTCGTAGCGACCCGCGCAGGCGCACATGTCGCTCGCAGCTACACCGGCAGCGATCCAGCCATCGGCCATAGCGCTCGCCATATTGCCAAAACCGACAAATCCAATCTTCATATCTCATAGTCCTTTCAGACACATTCCTCAAAACGAAAGGTATTGTCCCACGCCATTGTTTCGTATTGCCGACCTATTTGTGATACGGCTCGCCACGGCTGATCTTGCAGGCACGGTAAATCTGCTCTAGCAGCACCACACGCGCCAGGTTATGCGGCAAGGTAATGCGTCCAAAGCTGAGCATCTCGTCGGCGCGGGCGCGCACCTCATCACTCACGCCGTCCGAACCGCCGATTACAAAGGCAATGTCGCTGCTGCCTCGCAGCATAAGATCGTCGAGCCGCGCCGAGAGCTCCTCACTCGAACGCTCCTTGCCCTCGATAGCCAGCAGGATCACATGCGCCCGAGACGGCAATGCAGCAAGAATTGCCGCCCCCTCCTTGTCGCGCGCGGCATCCACGCCGCCCGCCTTAGCCGGGTCGATATCGGCCACCTCGCGGATATCCACCTTGGCATAGGCACCTAAGCGCTTGGTGTACTCAGCGCACGCGTCCTTCCAAAAGCGCTCCTTGAGCTTACCGACGCAAACGACGGTGTATTTCACGCGCGCCTACTCCTTCGAACCGTTTTGAACTTTGCCGGCGGTCAGCATCTGCTCGAACATCGAGGCCGACTGCGAGAAATCGCTCGGCAGTACGACCGTCGAAGTTTTACCCGTGCGAGCGAACTCCGTCATCATCTCGGACCACTGCGTAAACATGAACAGCTGGTTGGCCTCGTCGTTGCCGACGCCCGTCTCCTGGATGATCTCGAGTGAATCTTTGATGCCCAGCGCGATGGCCTTGCGCTGGTTGGCGATGCCCTCGCCCGCCTTTTCCATAGCCTCGGCCTCGGCGGTCGCCTCGGTGACGCGCTTGATACGGTCTGCCTCGGCGAGCTCCTGTGCCGCAGCGCGCTTGCGCTGGGCGGCGTTGATGTCGTTCATGGAGTTCTCGACCTCGGTCGGCAGTGCGATTTTGGTGATGAGCGTCGACACGAGGGTGAAGCCGTAGGCGGCCATCTGCTCGGAAACGGTAGCGTTGACATCCTTGGCGATGTCATCCTTCTTGGCAAAGACCTCATCGAGTGTGTAGACGGGGATCGAAGAGCGCAGGGCGTCGGTGATGAAGTCACGCATCTGGTCGACGGGCTCCTGCAGCATGTAGTAGCTCTTGTAGATACCCGAATCTGCCGGGCCGGCGCCCATGTCATAGCTCACGTGGTACTGAGCAGAGACCTCAAGGCCGATGGTCACGTTGTCCTGGGTCTTAACGTCGATGCCAAAACCGTTTTTCATGGTGCGCAGACTCACCGTGGCGGCCTTGCGGTCGATCACGGGCACCTTCATGTGGAAGCCCGCGTTGACGATGCGGTTAAACTTGCCCAGACGCTCGATGATCACGGCATGCTGTTGTTCAACGACATAGCAGGCGTTGGGAAGCAGTAACAACAAAATGATGATGGGAATCAAAAGGCTGGTAAGGGCGGCGATGATACCGGACAACAGCATGGTCTCTCCTCTGATAGGCATACGTTGGCACTAGGATACCCGCACAAGGAGATCGTACATAACAAAAAAGCTCCCATTGCTGGGAGCTCTTTCATTCAATGGTGCGGGCGAAAGGACGTCCGCGTATCCGCTTCGCGGATCCGCACCGGCTTCGGCCGCCTGCCGGCGTCCTCGCCAGCTCGCTAAAAACGCTCCGCGTTTTCTTTACGCTCGCTCCTTTACAGGTTCAAGTCCCTGTGATGGGCCCATAACAAAAAAGCTCCCATTGCTGGGAGCTCTTTCATTTAATGGTGCGGGCGAAAGGACTTGAACCTTCATGGGGTTGCCCCCATACGGACCTGAACCGTACGCGTCTGCCAATTCCGCCACGCCCGCGTGCAGGAATTAGAATAACGGAGCGCCATCGCGAACGCAAGAACTATTTTTGAAAAAGTTTGCAGGCATTTTCCCAAGCTGCTCGCGCGATTGCCTCAGCATCCTCGCCGGTACGATCGACACGGTCGTTGACCAGCGTGTTTGCCGTAATGGAGATCATTGCGGGCTCGCATTCAAGACCGCGGATGGGCTCCGGAGCCATATACGGGCAATCCGTCTCGAACAAAATTCGATCGAGTGGGGTTGCCGCAAATGCCTCGCGCACATCGTCGTTGCGCTTAAAGGTGGCCGCACCGCCATAGGCGATATAGCAGCCCAAATCCACAAAGCGCTCCATCGTGGCGCGGTCCTCGCCAAAACAGTGCAGCACACAACCAGCCTGGGGCACACCCACCTCGCGCAGTACGTTGTACGCATCAACGTGCGAGGTGCGCTCCCCATCCGAGTCCTCGTGACGCAGGTGCAGCTCCACCGGCACATTGCGGCGCACGGCAAGCTCGAGCTGGCGCGCCATGCAATCAATCTGCACGTTATGGGGTGCCGGCGCGATATCGTCGTCATAGTCCATGTGATAGTCCAGGCCGATTTCGCCAATACCGGCGCATAAGGGGTCATCAAGTGCCGCAACGACCTGTGCATGAACGTCGTCGGTATAGTCCGGCGCGCCATACGGATGCACGCCGGCAAGATACTTGATCTGCGGGATATCCTGCATCGGAAGAATCTCGCGCACCAGCCAGTCGCTATAGTCCGCCACGCTGCGCTTGTCGGCAATGGGGTCGAACATCGTCACCAACAGGTTGACGCCCGCGGCTTTGGCGCGCACGAGCGTCTCGGGCACATCCTTGCCCCAAAACGAAAGCAGATGTGCATGCGTGTCGGCAAGCGGCGCCAAGGGCACGGGACAAGCAACCGTCTTCTTTTTCTTGGTAAACGTCACGCGTTCGGCATTAGGCGTCATGGATTAGCTCCCGGGCCAGACGGACAAAGTCGGCAACATCGAGCGTCTCGGCGCGCGTGGTGGGTGCGATACCGCAAACCTCAAAAGCGGCATCGAGCACGTCCTTGGCAAAACCGTTGGCGCTCATGGAATTTCGGATGGTCTTGCGCCGCTGAGCAAATGCAGCGTCGATCACACGAGCCACGAACTCGCGATCGAGCCCCTCGGGCACCACGCCGTCAACACGGTCGATACGCACGACGGCCGAGTCCACGTGCGGCGCTGGCATAAAGCAACGCGGCGGCACCTCAAAGCGACCCGTCACCTGCGCATACAGGCCGAGCTTTGCCGTATAGCCGCCATAGGTCTTGTTGCCCGGCACTGCGGCAATGCGATCGGCAACCTCCTTTTGCACCATGACGACGGCACGCTTGAGCGCCGGCATCGTCTGGAAAAATTGCAAAATGATCGTCGCCGCCACGTTATAGGGCAAGTTCGCGACAAATACCGTGGGCTCGCCGCCGGCGGCCTGCTCAATCTGCTCCGGGCCCACCTTAAGCGCGTCGCCCATGATAAAGCGGAAGTTGGCATAGTCGGCGGCATGGGCGTCGAGCACCGGTTCGAGCTCGGGATCTGCTTCGATCGACGTGACGCACGCCGCCTCCTGCAACAGCGCAAGCGTGAGCGTGCCAACGCCCGGACCAACCTCGAGCACGCGCTCATCGCCCGCAAGCTCGGCAAGCTCGCAAATGCGCTCGATCACATGGTTGTCGATCAGGAAGTTCTGGCCCAGGCGATGCTTGGTCGCAAGGCCAAACTCCTCCAGCAGCTCCCTTGTTGCCGTGGGGTTTGCCAAAGGCGAAGTTGTCATAGTTGCCTCCTTAGCATGATGGCGGCGTCTTGAAACAAAAGGGCATGGACCGTGGCGGCCATGCCCTTACAGCTAAACAGCAAATTGCCGATATGGCGCTCGCGCGGTCTCTACGCCAGACGCGGGAACAGCGGATCGCCCTTCTCGACGGGGTGACCACCAGCAAGCAGGCCCCAAGCGCAAATGCCCTTGAGGTCGTCGCTCGCGGCCTCGTCCTCGCAGGACAGGCGGCGCAGAGCCTCGGCAGAAGTCTGGGGCATGAGCGGCATCAGCAGGTGAGCGGCAATGCGGATGGCCTCGAGCAGGTTGTAGATCACAAACGCCAGCTCGTCAGCCTTGGCCTCGTCCTTGGCAAGTGCCCAAGGCTCGGAGTCCTCGATGTAGTGGTTGGCGGCGTGGATGAGCTCCATGACCTCGTCCTTGGCTCCACCGTAATCGAGCACGTCCATCTTGGCCATGTAGCGCTCGACCAGACCATCGGCGATCTTTGCCAGCGGGTTGTCGAACGCATCGAACGATGCGGGCTTGGCGGGCGCGCAACCGTCAAAATACTTGCCGCTCATGTTGAGCGAACGCGAGATGAGGTTGCCCCAGCTGTTGGCCAGGTCGGCGTTGTAGACCTGCTCCATGCGGTCGAAGCTGATGGCACCGTCGGTGCCGGGGACGACGTCGGTCATAAAGTAGTAGCGATAGCCCTCGACGCCCAGCATGTCGATAACGTCCTGCGGAGCGATGGCGTTGCCGCGGCTCTTGGACATCTTCTCGGCCTTGCCGGTCTCGGCATTGCGCACGGTCAGGAAGCCGTGGGCAAAGACGTGCTCGGGCAGGGCCTCGCCGATGGCCATGAGCATGGCGGGCCAAATGACGCAGTGGAAGCGGATGATGTCCTTACCCACGATGTGGAACTGCGCGGGCCAGCGATAGGCCAGCTCGGCACGCGCCTCGTCGGTGTCGACACCGTAGCCGACGGCCGTCATATAGTTGAGCAGCGCATCGAACCACACGTAGGTCACGTGACCCTCGTCAAACGGGACCTGAATGCCCCAGTCAAAGCTCGTACGGCTCACGGAAAGGTCGTTGAGGCCGCCCTCGACAAAGCTGCGAACCTCGTTCATGCGAAACGCAGGCTCGACAAAGTCGGGATGCTCGTCATAGAGCTTAAGCAGCTTGTCCTGGAAGGCGGAAAGCTTAAAGAAGTAGGACTCCTCCTGCACGCGCTCAAGCGGACGGTGGCAGTCGGGGCACAGGTGCTGGCCGACGCTGCCGTACTCCTCGTCGCCCTTCTGGACCTGCGTATCAGTGAAGTAGGTCTCGTCAGGCACGCAATACCAACCGTCGTAGCTGCCCTTATACAGGTAGCCGGACTCCTTCATGCGCTCCCACAGGTACTGCACGGCATGATGCTGACGCGGCTCGGTGGTGCGAATGAAGTCGTCGTTGGAAATCTCGAGCTTGCTCCAAAGCTCCTTGAAGTGCGGGGCCTGGCTGTCGGTCCACTCCTGCGGCGTCATGCCATGCTTGGCTGCGGCCTCGGCGACCTTCTCGCCGTGCTCGTCGGTGCCGGTCAGGAACTTGACGTTATAGCCGGCGGAGCGGCGATAACGGGCCTGAACGTCGGCGATGATGGTGGAATAAGCCGTGCCCAGGTGCGGATCGGCGTTGACGTAGTAGATGGGCGTCGTGATAAAGAACGAAGGCTTGCTTTGATCCATGGGGTTTGTCCTCCAGAAAAACGTTGCATACAGAGGATGATTCTAGCGCAAGGGCTGGATATCCTCCATCTATTGCATATCGAGCACCATGGCATAGACATCGCGCTTGCGGCGCGAATACTTCTGAGACAGGCGCTTGGCCACCGCAGAGGCGGGCTCCCCCTCCTCGAGCGCGGCGCGGATATCCGCGCGCAGGGCCTCATCGGGATCTACTGCCGCTGCGCCAACCGGCGCGATACCGGCCTCTTCGTCCTCGCTCGGCGGCGCGATGACCAGCGCAATCTCGCCCTTTACCTCGCCGCGAGCACGCAGCTCCTCGGCAAGCTGGGCAGCGGGCCCGCGCAAGACTTCCTCGTGCAGCTTGGTGAGTTCGCGGCAGACGGCAACCTCACGCTGGGGAAAGACCTCCGCCACGGCCTCGAGCGTCGCCACGATGCGATGTGGAGACTCGTAGAAGATGAGCGCGCCGGGCACCACGGCAAGGCGCTGCAAACGGCGCACGCGGTCGCCGTGCTTGCGACCCAAAAAGCCTTCGAAGAAGAAATGCTCGCAGGGAATGCCGGACGAAACAAGCGCCGTGACGCAAGCAGAGGGCCCGGGAATAACTTCGACGGGCACATCGGCCTCACGCGCCGCCTCGACCAGCGCCTGGCCGGGATCGGACACGCTCGGCATGCCGGCGTCCGAGGCAAAGGCGAGGGTCTCCCCCGCCAGCAGACGGTCGACCAGGCCGGCGGCGCGGCTGGCGATCACATTCTCGTCGCAACGGACAAGCGGCTTGGAAATGCCCAGGTGCATCAGCAGCTTTGACGTCACACGCGTGTCTTCGCAGCAAATGGCATCGGCAGCGGCAAAGGCTTCGCCAACGCGCGGGGATAGGTCGCCCAGGTTGCCGATGGGCGTGCCGACCACATAGAGTTTGCCCGTATGGGCGCTGTTTTGCGTCATATCAACCTATTCAATCATGCCGCGCTCGAGCGTACCGAGCGCCGCGCGGGCGTCCCATGCTGCAATGCGCTTCTCGGTCTTCCACGTTTGGAAGAACCAACCGGCAGCCGGCGCAAACGAAGCCAGCTGGTTGGCGATAAACACGCGCTCGTAGGCATTGCGGCCCTCGGGCGTAACCGACGAGTTGGCAAAGATCGCCGCGCCCGACCATTCGCCCACCAGCACGGGGAACCCAGTCGAAATCGCTTCTTTAAGCTCGCGCTTGTTACGCGAAATCGCCGTCGTCAGCCCGCGGGGGCTCGTGATGTCGAGCGCATACTCGTCGCGGTAATGGTACAGGTGAAGGTCCATGTAGACGTTCTTGTACTTGGCGCCGCGCATAAAATGCTTCCACTCGCTGGGATGACCCGACGACGAGAAGACGACGATCTTATCCTCGGGCATATACGAACGGACGAGCTCATAGGCATCGCGATAGAAATTGCGCAGGTAGTGGGCCGGAATGCCATCCGTCATGGCAAAGAGGCTCTTGCGGACGCTCATCTGCGGCGTATCCAGCAGCTCAATGCCCAGCAGGCTCTCGGCCTCGCCGTAGCGATCGGCCAGGCGCTCGAGCACGTCGAGTGCCACATGACGGCCGTTGGTGGACGAATGCCACTCGGCAACAGCCTCTGGCGTGGTGGGCGAATCATTGGAATCGCCCTGGCCACCGGGCACAGTTGCCAGATCGAGCAGCACGC